>CAJWDI010000001.1:0-60074 GCA_913031185.1 uncultured Flavobacteriaceae bacterium
TTGAAAACTGTTGAGGGTCACACCTCCGGGGGTTCGAATCCCTCTTTCTCCGCAATATAAAACCCACATTTTTTGTGGGTTTTTTTATTAAAAGTTGTTAAAAATCATGTTAAGGCTTTTTTATTGGTTTAAGACCAAACAATTAATTCCTTATTTTTGTGAAAATATTTTTTATGAGTCTTTTAGAAGCGCTTAAGTGGCGCTACGCCACCAAAAAATTTAATACTTCTAAAGTCATCCCTTCGGAAGATGTTGACAAGATTAAATCTGCATTTAATCTTACCGCGAGTTCTTACGGCTTACAGCCTGTTTCTTTAATCTTAGTTTGCAACAAAACCATCCAAAGAGAATTAGTGCCTTTGTCAATGAACCAAAATCAAGTTGCACAGGCTTCACACTTGGCTGTTTTTTGTGTTAAAACTACTTTGGAAGCGCCCTATGTTGTCGATTATTTTGAACGCATTAAAAGCGTTCGAAAGACTGATGATAAAATTTTAGCATCTTTTAGAACCCATATCATCGATAGTTTTAAAAAGAAATCTTCTGAGGAGATTTATCTTTGGGGTGCCAAGCAAGCCTATTTAGCAATGGGAAACCTATTGGCTGTTTGTGCAGACCTTCGTATTGATGCTTGTCCGATGGAGGGGTTTGATCCTGAGGCCTTTGACGCCTATTTTGATTTAAAATCGAAAGGCCTAAGGTCAGTCCTCATTATGCCTATGGGATACAGAGCAGATGATGATATGTTTTCAGGATTGAAAAAAGTGCGTAAGCAAATCTCTGAATCAGTGATTGAAATTAATTAATAATGCCAGGATTTGAATTATTTGGCGATGCCGAACGCAAAGAAGTACAAGATGTTTTAAACTCTGGAGTTTTAATGCGCTATGGTTTTGATGGATTGAGACAAGGCCATTGGAAAGCCAAAGACTTGGAAACAGCCATTGAAAAACGTTTCGCGGTGCAACATGCCCAACTTTTAAGCAGTGGAACTGCTGCCGTTAGTATGGCGCTTGCGGCTTCTGGGGTAGGCGCTGGAGATGAAGTCATCATGCCCTGCTTCACCTTTGTCGCTAGTTTTGAAGCCATTTTAATGTTGGGGGCTACACCAGTAGTTGTGGATATTGATGATACTTTAACCTTAGATATTGAGGCTGTAGAATCAGCGATTACTCCCAAAACTAAGGCCATTATGCCAGTTCACATGTGTGGTAGCATGGCCAATTTACATGCTTTAAAGTCTATCTGTAATGCCCATAATTTGTTGCTTATTGAAGATGCATGTCAAGCGATAGGAGGAACTTTCAAGGGCCAGGCACTGGGTACGATTGGAGATTTGGGCTGCTTTTCATTTGATTTTGTAAAAACAGTCACTTGTGGCGAAGGCGGTGTTGTCATTACCAATGATCCTAAATATGCAAAACATCTTGATCATTTTAGTGACCACGGCCATGATCACATTGGGAACGATCGTGGGGCAGAGAATCATCCTTTTCTTGGTTATAATTTCAGAATTTCTGAACTAAATGCTGCTGTAGGTTTGGCACAATTTCGCCGTATTGATGAATTTTTAGCCTTACAAAAAAAACATTACAAAATACTCAGAGGCGCCTTAGAACCTTTGGATGGGGTTACATTTAGAAGTGTTCCAGAGGGCGGGGAGGAGAGTTATGCATTTTTAAACTTTTTTCTTGAAGACTTAGAAACGGCCAGAGCCGTGAACCAGGCGTTTAAGGCTAATGGATTGGATGTGTGTTTTCATTATTATGATAATAATTGGCATTACATCCGCAAATGGGACCACCTCAAAATGAAAAAATCTTTATACCCCTTATCGCCGGAAATCCAGTCTGGGTTGGATGCATTAAAAGAAAAAAACTTTGCGAAATCTGATCACTATATCGGAAGAAATCTTTCTTGTCTTGTTAAACTTTCTTGGTCAGAGGAAGAAGTTGCACACCGCGCCAAAACAATGGCCAATTGCATTCAATCGGTTTACGCTAATAGCTGATATAATCTACAATCTCTAATCCATAACCAATCATACCAACCCGTTTTTTTTGTTTACTGTTGGAAATCAAATTCAGTTTATGGATGCTTAAATCGTGTAAGATTTGAGCCCCGATTCCAAAATCTTTAGCATCCATTTCAATTGAGGGGGCTTTCACGACTTCCCCAGGATTTTGAATGGTTTCTAAAGTTGTTAAGCGTTTAAGTGTCTTTTCTGGACTGGTGTATTGATTTATAAAAACAACAGCGCCCTTTCCTTCACTTTCAATCAACTTAAAAATTTCATCTAATTTTCTATCGACATTATTTGTAAGCGTACCGAGAATGTCGTTGTTCACAGAAGTTGAGTTGATTCGTATCGGTATTGTTTCCGATTCATCCCATTCCCCTTTAGTCAAGGCCATATGAATGGCATCGTTGGTGGTTTGTTGATAGGCTCTTAACCTAAAAGTACCGAAACGTGTTTCAATCTCGAAATCACTTTTTTTGGCAATCAATGAGTCGTGTTGCATACGGTAGGCCACCAAATCTTCAATAGCAATAATTTTTAAATCAAATTTATTGGCGACTTCTAACAGTTGCGGTAAGCGTGCCATGGTGCCATCTTCATTTAAAATTTCAACTAAAATACCAGCAGGTTCGAAACCTGCAAGTCTCGCGAGATCTACAGCTGCCTCTGTATGCCCCGTTCTTCTTAAAACACCACCATTTTTAGCTTTTAACGGGAAGACGTGTCCAGGGCGGCCTAAATCATGAGGTTTGGTTCCAGGATCCACGAAAGACTTAATAGTTTTCGCGCGGTCTGCGGCGGAAATGCCAGTAGTGCAATCCTGTCTTATCAAATCAACAGAAACTGTGAATTGTGTGTGGTGCAATACTGTATTGTTTTGTACCATCATGTATAAATCCAATTCGTTACATCTAGATTCTGTCAAGGGGGCGCATATGAGTCCCCGTCCATGAGTCGCCATGAAATTAATCATCTCTGGCGTAACAGCTTCAGCAGCTGCAATAAAATCGCCCTCGTTTTCTCTAGCTTCATCATCAACAACAATCACAATTTTACCCGCTTTTATGTCCGCAATTGCTTCATCAATCGTATTGAGTTTGCGAAGGGTAGAGGATGAATTTTTAGAAGCCATATTTAATTTTTTTCAAAGATAGTAGAACTCAATTAGAACTTAAGAGATTTTATTTAAATCTTCTTTCATTTTTTTATTGAAATAAAGTCTATAGAGGAAGAATAGGGGGAATGCTAAAATTACAAAAACCACATTATTGGTCATAAAGCGTTTTTTTAAAAGCTCATAAAACTCAGATTGGTTTTTAAAAACTTTTGGCACAACAATTAAAAATACAATGAATCCAAGTGCTGCAACTACTATAAAAATCAAACCCATTGTGGGGAACTTATTATTATTTAGTACCAATCCAAGGATCCCAAAAATTAAAAATGTTGTGTGGGATAAGGTACCAACCGTAGCGTTCTCATGGTAATCTTCTAAAAAGCGTATTCCCGACTCATAATCTTCATTGGTTAGGTGTCCAGAAATTTTCAATGTCATTTCATCTATTCCTCTAGCTTTTAGTTCCATAAGGGCTTTATTTTTATGTTCTGTTGATAAGCCATAATGACGGTAATTTTTGACAAGATCAATCAATTTTGAATTTTCAAAACCTGTCAAATCTTTAAAGGGGGTTGCCTTGGTTTTTATAGCCGTTTCAAATTGACTTAGCCTTGATTTTACAAGCTTCTTTTTTAGTGGAATTAAAATCGCATCTAAATCCATAAGGGCCCTGTCTTTCGTTGCTCTACTGGTTAAATAAATACTAAAAGGCAGCATGATTATTCCCGCTAGCCAGGTTGCGACAACAGGATTTAAACTGTTGTCCTCGGAACTGTTTTTGGCAAAAATGCTTATGAAATGATAGGTTAAAAAGATTAAAATTGCAATAACCATTGGCAATCCAATTCCGCCCTTACGAATGAGCGCTCCAAGTGGTGCTCCAACAAAAAACAATACGATACACATTAGTCCTAATGCAAATTTATCATGTAATGCTATAATGTGTTTGTTGATATTTATGGTAGCCAATAACTTGGATTTCGATTTAACCTTGAAATCATTGTTGATATTTTTGACAGAGTTAAGGGCATAATCCAAAACATTCACAGACTTTTGGTCAGGCAATAATGTCAAGAGATCTTGATGTAGTGCTAGACTGTCTTGCGCAATTGGCTTTTTATTCGTGGACAGCCGGTTTTGTTTTGACTTGATCAGCATTGTTTTTGAAAATTTCGTATCAAATTTTTGCTGTAGAGTATAAAGCGAGTCAATGGTTGTATTTAATTCTATAACGTCAAGCATGTTGTAGCGCGAAGCATCATCTTTACTACTAAAGTCAATATTGTTAAACTTAGAAACATCAATATTGATCACATAGCGTTCGAATGTACTTTTGACTAGCGGTCTATTTTTGGTTCTTTTTTTGTAATTGGCCGGTTGTAATTCGTCATAATAATTGCCGTCGTATAAAATAAGTTGTAAAATATCGGAATCTTTATTACTAAAGAATTCACCAGTTTTTGATTTTATGACAGTGAAATTTCCATAGGAATTCCCTTTTTTTTGATGTATGATGACGTCTTCAAGAAATTGACCATTGTCCCCAGATTTTTTGGCCACTTTAATGTTGATATCTTGTAACTGGTTAAATTGACCTTCTGCAATAGCCATAGCTGGTTTAACTTTAGCGATGTTACGGCGTAGGTTGAAAAAGTTAACTTCCGCTGATGGAATCACATTGTTTGCAAAGAAAAAACTGACAATTCCTAAAAAAACAATAAAAATGCTCAAGCTTTTCATGGCACGGCCCAATGAAATTCCGGTTGATTTCATGGCTGCAAATTCATAGTTTTCAGAAAAATTCCCAAAAACCATTATAGAAACCAGTAATACAGTTAGTGGCAAAACCAGAACAATGAGTCGGGGTGAAACATACAGCAAGAATTTTAATATTACATCAATTTCTAGGTCTTTTCCCGCCAATTCTGAAATATAAACCCAAACCGATTGCAGTAAAAAAATAAACATCAGTATTAGAAAAACACTAAAAAAAGATTTTAGATAGGTAAATAGTATGTAGCGATCTAATAGTTTCAAGGCAGCGCTCAGTCTAAATTGTTGATGTAATAATCATTATACTTGGAGGCATCAAATATAAAGAACGATTTGGCCAGTTGTATGTTTGTTTTAAAAGACAGAATCGTCAGTGTTGTTTTTGTATCATTCTCTCCTATTTCTATAAGGTTATAAATGTGCTTTGTTTTGGTGTCCACTCCTAGAAGTGCATATTTTATTTCAGCTTCTGAGTCAATGGGAGTTAGTTTTATATACTGAATTTTTCTTCCAAACTTTTGCTGTGAAATGTCTAATTTATAATTATATCCGCTTTCATAAAATGTTAGAAGTGCACTTGGTGCAATGGTATTGTTGTCATCGGAGTTGTTTTTTGAAATTGTAACCTCCTCATCATCTGAACTTATGGTATACAGGGTTTCTCCGTCATAAAGCCGTTGAATCCCCAAAATATCTAAAGCGTATTTATCTCCTGACAAAGTGATTTTACCACGTGTTTCCTGGCGGATATTTTCAGAATCGTTTTCAAGAACATATTTGAAATCAATTTGTATGTTATTGTAGTTTTCAACTTTAGCGTTAACGGCTTCTAATAGCGCTTTGGCTTCAGGGTCCTGAGTTTGTCCTTGAAGTATTCCAAAAGCAAATAGGAGTGTTAGCGTTGATTTAATTTTATACAGGGGATTCATTGTCAAAAAATTGATTTAAAGCCGTTAGGTCCGTAATTAATACCTGCCGCGCCTTGCTGCCTTCAAAAGGCCCTACGATGCCTGCTGCTTCCAGTTGATCAATGATGCGGCCTGCTCGGTTGTATCCTAATTTCAATTTGCGCTGTAATAAGGATGCGGAACCTTGTTGGGCTGTCACAATGACCTCTGCAGCTTCCCTAAAAAGCTTGTCGCGATCATTGATATCAATATCAAGACTTGTGCCAGACTCTTCACTGATGTATTCTGGAAGGATATAGGCACTTGGGTAGGCTTTCTGTGCTCCTATAAACTCAGTTAGGCGCTCAATTTCAGGGGTGTCAACAAAAGCACACTGAATTCTCACCAAATCATTGCCTTGGGTGTATAGCATATCGCCACGGCCAATCAATTGATCGGCACCCGAGCTGTCCAATATTGTTCTAGAATCTATTTTTGATGTTACCCTAAAGGCAATTCGCGCCGGGAAATTTGCCTTTATAATACCTGTGATGACATTAACGGAAGGGCGCTGGGTGGCAATAATTAAATGAATTCCAATTGCTCTTGCCAATTGCGCCAAGCGTGCAATTGGTGTTTCAACTTCTTTACCGGCCGTCATAATGAGATCGGCAAACTCATCTACAACTAAGACAATATAAGGTAAGAACTTATGCCCCTCATTGGGGTTTAATTTACGGGCTTTAAATTTTGAATTGTATTCCTTTATGTTTCTACAAAAAGCAGATTTAAGCAAATCATAGCGGTTATCCATTTCAATACAAAGTGAGTTTAAGGTGTTGATGACCTTTGTATTGTCTGTAATGATTGCATCTTCTGAGTCGGGCAGTTTTGCTAGGTAATGCCGTTCAATTTTATTAAAAAGTGTCAGTTCTACTTTTTTTGGATCAACCAAAACAAATTTAACTTCCGCCGGATGTTTTTTATAAAGCAAAGAGGTTAAAACTGCATTTAATCCAACTGATTTTCCTTGACCTGTAGCCCCAGCCATGAGTAAATGAGGCATTCTTGAAAGATCAACAACAAAAGTTTCATTACTGATGGTTTTTCCAATTGCGACGGGCAATTCCATCTCAGTTGTTTGAAATTTTTTGGAGGCAATGACTGAATTCATTGAAACAACTGTAGCGTTTTTGTTGGGCACTTCAATCCCTATGGTTCCGCGGCCTGGTATTGGAGCAATGATACGAATTCCGAGTGCCGAGAGTGATAGTGCAATATCGTCCTCTAAATTCTTAATTTTAGAAATACGAATTCCTGCGTCGGGTATAATTTCATAGAGTGTGACCGTGGGTCCAACCGTCGCTTTAATGCTACTGATGCCAATTTTATAATTGTTGAGCGTTTCAACAATTTTATTTTTATTGTCTTCAAGTTCTTCTTCGTCAATTGTGATGCCTTCACTGTCGTATTTTTTTAGTAATTCTAAGTGTGGGAAGACGAATTTTGACAATTCTAAAGTGGGATCAACTTCTCCAAAATCTTCTACTAATTTTGCGGCTAGATTATCCGTTTCTGAGGCTTCTTCTTCCACAACAGTAACTTCCATTTTGAGATCCTGAATTTCTTTATCACCATTTGGACTTTCAGTGAAAACCTCGTTTTTATTAATATTGGAATGGTTTTGTATTGTGGGTTCCAAATTGTCTAGGGGAATCTCAAAAGTAGATGTGTTATTTACATTTTCAGAGGATGTAGATTCATCATTAATTTTAACAGTTGATTGTTCAACAGTTTTAGCAACTTTTTTAGTTGTTTTAAATATTGATTTAAAAAGTTGACCAATTTGTTGGGGACTCACTTTGAGTCGAATCCCTAAATATGCAATCACACCCAACAACAAAAGTGCAGCAGTGCCAATTTTTCCAATATAATCCTGAAAAAATAAATTTAATTCATAACCTATAGTTCCACCCATATTTGGATAAGATTTAAAAATAAATCCGAACCCAATTGAAAGCCATATGATGATAAAAGTACCCCATACCCAGTGGCGGTAAAGCCGTTGTTTAGGTGTATTTACTAAGATACTAAAACCAGAAAGCCCCAAAAGTCCTGAAAATAAAACAGAAGCAACTCCAAATCCTTTAAAAACAAGTAAATGGCTGAGCCAAGCCCCTAATTTACTGAGCCAATTTTTTGTTGGTACTGCTCGGTTGCCAAAATCAACAAGTGTGCTTTGGTCGCTTTCACCAGTAAAAAAATAGGATACAATCGAAAAAAATAAAATAACCCCCAATAACACCAAGAAGCTACCAAATACAAGCCGTTGAGAATTGTTTAGAGTCAGTTTTGCACTTTTTTTAATGCCTTTTGATTTAATCATGCACTTTTTGATGGTTTAAACAAAAATACAAATTAATAAACTTTATTGAATTCTGATTATTAAATTGTTTTAAATATAAAGACCCAGTAATTAACCGGGTCTTTAAAATAGAATGACAAGTTTTATATCACATTAGATCAAAACGGTCTGCATTGATGACTTTATTCCAGGCTGCAATAAAATCATCCACAAATTTGTCTTGGTTGTCATCACTCGCATAGACTTCAGCTATGGCTCGCAGTTCGGAATTAGAGCCAAACACCAAATCCGTTCGTGATGCTGTACGTATTTTCGCATCGGTCAAGCGGTCTTTTGCTACATAGCCATTGTAAGACGTTTTTTCCCATTTAACATCCATAGACAACAGGGTTTTAAACCAACTGTTATCTAGTTTGCCTTCAGTCCATATTCCTTCACCAGAATGAGAAACTCCCATTGCGCGAAGCCCACCAACCAAAACGGTAAACTCAACAGGAGTTAATCCTAAGAGTTGTGCTTTGTCTAACATGATTTCTTCGGTTGTAACGGAGAATTCCTTTTCTGTGTAATTTCGAAACCCACATGCTTTGGGTTTTAATAAATTAAAGGAATTTATATCTGTACTTTCTTGCGTTGCATCTCCACGTCCAGTGGTTACTTTTACTGTCACACCTGATGCCATTTCGATTCCAACGGCACCTCCAATAACAATAGTATCGGCAACACTTACTTCTAAATCTTTCGCGATTGATTCTAAAACAGCGAGAACACTTTGCAGTTGGTTAGGTTTATTTACAGCCCAATTTATTTGGGGTTCCAAGCGAATTCTGGCACCGTTAGCACCGCCGCGGTTATCAGACTGTCTAAAGGTAGATGCTGAAGCCCAGGCCGTCTCAATGAGTGCAAGATGTGTTAAGTCGGTTTTTGCAATCGCTGCCCTAACAGCTGCTTCTTTTTCACTGGACATTTGCGGGGTAGGCACTATAGGATCTTGCCAAATATAATTCACGTCTTTATAGTCGCCAGCTATATAGTTTGATTTGGGTCCCATGTCTCTGTGGAGCAATTTAAACCAAGCTTTTGCAAAGGCTTCACCAAAAGCATCTGGATTTTCTATGAAATATTTACAAATTTTATTGTATTCGGGGTCTACTTTCATGGACATATCCGCTGTGGTCATCATGGGCAGTACTTTTCCGTTACTCCCATCAACTTGTGGGACCATGTCTTCCTCCTCACAATTTATGGGATGCCATTGCCAAGCACCAGCAGGACTTTTTTTACATTCCCATTCGTATTTGAATAGTAATCTTAAATAATCCATATCCCATTGGATGGGATTTGTGGTCCAAGGGCCTTCGATGCCACTTGTGATGGCATCAACGCCTTTTCCACTTTTATAGGAACTTGTCCAGCCAAAGCCCTGTTCACCAATATCAGCACCTTCGGGTTCTGTTCCTTTGTAGTCTTCACTTGAAGCACCATGTGCTTTTCCAAATGTATGACCGCCAGCCGTTAGCGCAACGGTTTCAGTATCATTCATGGCCATGCGTTTAAAAGTTTCGCGAACGTCCTGAGCAGAGAGGGCAGGATCTGGGTTCGCATTTGGGCCTTCAGGATTCACGTAAATAAGACCCATTTGAACGGCTGCCAATGGGTTTTCTAAGTCTTGTCTGGTGTCTCCATAACGGTTGTCACCCAACCATTCATCTTCTGCACCCCAGTAGATGTCTTTTTCGGAGTGCCATATGTCAGCTCTGCCTAGAGCAGTACCATGATTTGGGCCACCCATATCTTCAATGGCCACATTCCCAGCCAAAACCAAAAGATCAGCCCAGCTTAAAGCATTACCGTATTTTTGTTTCACTGGCCAAAGCAAGCGTCTAGCTTTATCCAAATTGCCGTTATCTGGCCATGAATTCAGGGGTGCAAAGCGTTGCGCGCCAGTGGCAGCACCTCCGCGTCCATCACCAGTTCTGTAGGTACCTGCCGCATGCCAGGTCATGCGAATGAAAAATGGACCATAATGACCATAATCCGCAGGCCACCAATCTTTGTTGTCAGTCATGACAAGTTTAAGATCTTTTATAACTGATTCAAGGTCTAAGGATTTTACACTTTTTCGATAATCAACTTCAGAAAGTGGATTGCTTTTTGTGTCATGTTGACGTAAAATATCAAGGTTTAAATGGTTGGGCCACCAATCTTTGTTTTGAGTTCCAAGGTTGGGGGTGGTAGTCGATCCGTGGAAAGGACATTTACTCTCGCTCATAGTTAGTTTAGATTTAAGTATTAAATGTTAAAATTAAGTAAAAATTGATTTAGTTTTAAGTTGATAAATTATTTATAATCGTTATAAATAATTTATCAACTCAGGCCGCTCTTAACTGTTTAATCTTTAGCGATAATCCTGCAACCAATAAGGTCATAAAAGGACTGATCCAGTTAAAAAATGCATACATAAAATAGTCTGCCACATGTACGCCTAAAACACTACTTTGAAATGCGCCGCAAGTATTCCAGGGCACCAATACAGAGGTTACAGTTCCAGAGTCTTCTAGTGTTCGGCTTAAATTTTCGGGTGCGAGCCCTTTATCTTCGTAAGCTTTTTTAAACATTTTCCCTGGCACTACCAAGGCCAAATATTGATCGGATGCCGTAACGTTTAGCGCCAGGCAGCTGGCAACAGTACTAGCAAACAAACCAAAGGTCGAGGAGGCCAAAGTCAAAAGTACTTTACTAATTTTAGACAAAGCTCCGATTGCATCCATAACACCTCCAAAAACCATGGCACAAATGATCAGCCAAATTGTATCCATCATGCCCTTCATTCCACCTGATGAAAATAAATCGTTTAGTTCAGCACTTGAGGTTTCAACAGCCGTATCAACAGTGATGGATTGCATGATTCCTTTGTAGGCGGTTTCAAAATTAAAGGTCTCAGACTCCGCAATTGACATCAATATTTGAGGTTGCGCTAAGATTGATGCAAGGGCTGCTAATAAAGTTCCTGTTAACAAAGCTACTAAGGGCGGCGTTTTCTTTACAATCAAAACAACTACCATAATTGGGACAAGAAGTAACCATGGTGAAATATTAAAAGCTTGATCAATCGCTTCCAATTTATTAAAAATATTTGGTGTGCCATTGATCTCGATGTTTAACCCAATAATTAAAAACAGAAAAAGTGTGATAACAAAAGTTGGTACAGTTGTAATGGCCATGTATTTTATATGGTCAAACAGTTCTGCGCCTGCCATTGCTGGTGCCAAATTAGTAGTGTCGCTTAAAGGAGACATTTTATCTCCAAAATAAGCCCCTGATAAAACTGCTCCTGCAGTCATACCTAAAGAAATCCCAAGCGTGTCTCCAATGCCTATGAGGGCAATGCCTACAGTCGCTGAGGTCGTCCAGCTGCTTCCGGTAGCAATTGAAATAATGGCACAAATAAGGACTGAGGCTACTAAGAAAAAATTAGGATTCAACAATTGAAGTCCGTAATAAATCATTGTTGGTATAATACCGCTGACAAGCCAAGTACCAGATAATGCTCCTACCATGAGCAAAATGAGTAATGCCCCAGAAGTTGATTTTAAATTTTCAGAAACTTCTTCAAGCATTTTTTGATATGAGGTTTTATTTATAAATCCAACAATGGCAGCGATAGCAGCACCCAATATCAATATAAATTGATTGCTTCCGCTCAATGCATCATCTCCAAAAACAAAAAACACATTGTAAAACAACATTAATATCAATGCAAATACCGGAACAAGGGCGGTATAAATTGAAAGTTCTTTAGACTCTGATTTTATAGGGTTTTTTGACTCAGCTGGATTCATGATAATGCTTTTACAGGGTTGTTTTTGAGATTTTACTGTAATATTACAATAATTCAAATCGCTATACAAGCGCAGGTAGACTGAGAATATTACCTCAACTTGGGGTAGTCCGTAGGATTAGACTCATGTAAAATACCATATGCTTTTTCAAAAATATCGTTTTTAGAAGGCTTACTAAAGTAATCACCGTCAGAGCCATAAGCAGGTCGGTGTGCTTGTGCAGTAAGCAGTTGAGGGGCACTGTCAAAATTCTCGTAGGCCCCCTTTTGTTTTAGTATCTCTGTCAAAATATAGGCAGAGGCACCTCCAGGCACATCCTCATCAACGATAAGTAGTCGGTTTGTTTTTTGAATACTTTTTAAAATATCTTGGTTTCTATCAAATGGAATTAAGGACTGAACGTCAATTACCTCTACATCAATGTCAACTTCTAAAAGTTCACGTGCAGCTTGTTCTGCCAAACGCAATGTTGAACCATATGAAACCAAGGTTAAATCCCTTCCTGCTTTGACAATTTCAACAATGCCAATGGGTGTTTTAAATTCCCCCATATTATCGGGTTTCTTTTCTTTTAAGCGATATCCATTCAAGCATTCCACCACTAAAGCAGTTTGGTCACTTTCCAAAAGAGTATTGTAAAACCCCGCAGCCTTGGTCATATTTCTAGGGACTAGTACATGAACTCCTCTTATAAGATTTAAAATACCCCCCATTTGAGAACCAGAATGCCAAATTCCTTCTAACCTGTGACCACGTGTACGTATGATCATCGGCGCTTTTTGTTTTCCCAATGTTCTGTAATGTAAGGTGGCCAAATCATCACTAATAATTTGTAGAGCGTACATCAAATAATCCAAATATTGAATTTCTGCAATGGGGCGAAGACCTCGCATAGCCATACCAATCCCTTGTCCAATAATGGTTGCCTCTCGTATGCCTGCGTCGGCAATTCGAGTGCTACCATATTTTTCTTGCAGTCCTTCCAAACCTTGATTGACATCTCCAATGGCGCCAGAGTCTTGTCCAAAGATTAGTGCTTCTGGATATTTTGAAAAGATTTGATTAAAATTATCCCTAATTATGATGCGACCGTCAACAAACTCTGAGGGGTCAGAGTATGTTGGCGGTAAGGTTTTAATATTTTCTGCACGTTGGTCAGATTCACTGTATAGAAGCGTACTAAATTTTGATTGTCCCAAATTAGTGTAATCATTGATCCAATGGATTAATTGAGCTTTTTCACTGGTATTGTCGTGAATTAAGTACTTTAGAACATCTCTGGAAACACCAAGAATATCTTTTTTTATGGGTTCCTTTATCGCTTCTAATTTCGCGATTTCTTTATCTACAAATGATTTTTGAGAAGAAACTTTTGCTGCAGCATGCATCAAAGCGATTACAGCACGGGCATCTGTTTTTATCGGATTGATGAAATCATTCCAAGCTTTGATTTTGCCTGCTTTTACCTCTAATTTTATATTTTTTTCAAGATTAAAGAGTTCATCTTCAGTTGCAATATTGCTATTGATTATCCATTCCCTGAACTTTAAATTACAATCATTATTTTTTTCCCACTGCAGACGTTCTGTATTTTTGTAACGTTCATGGGATCCAGAAGTTGAATGTCCTTGGGGTTGCGTTAGCTCTTCAACATGTATCAAAACCGGAACGTGCTCAAGTCGCGCAATCTGACCGGCTTTTTCATAACAGTTTATGAGCGCGGGGTAGTCCCATCCTTTGACATTTAAAATTTCATAACCAGCATCTTCATCATCGCGTTGAAAGCCACTTAAAACTTTAGAAATATTTTCTTTGGTTGTTTGGTGTTTGGCATGAACTGAAATCCCATAATCGTCGTCCCATACACTAATTACCATTGGTACTTGTAGCACACCAGCAGCATTGATCGTTTCAAAGAAAATACCTTCACTTGTACTGGCGTTTCCAATAGTACCCCAAGCAACTTCGCTGCCTTCACTGGAGAATTTTGAAGCATCAAAGCCATCTAGATTTTTATAAACTTTTGAAGCTTGCGCTAAACCTAGAAGCCGGGGCATTTGTGCGGCTGTAGGGGAGATATCTGAACTTGAATTCTTTTGTTTAGTTAAATCTTTCCACTTGAAATTTTCATCCAAGGAATGCGTTACAAAATGTCCTCCCATCTGTCGACCTGCACTCATAGGGTCGAAATTGATATCCGTATGGGCGTATAGGCCAGCAAAAAATTGTTCTATACTCAATTCTCCAATGGCCATCATAAACGTCTGATCTCTGTAATATCCAGATCTGAAATCACCATTTTTAAAAGTTTTGGCCCAAGCGATTTGAGGAAGCTCTTTGCCACCACCAAAAATTCCGAATTTTGCTTTACCAGTGAGGACTTCACGTCTACCAAGAAGGCTGCATTCTCGACTGGTAACCGCAATTTTATAGTCGTTAAGAATTTCAACTTTGAATTCTTCAAAAGTGATATTTTCAGCTAAACTACCTTTGGCAGTCATTTGATTAAATTTTTTTGCAAAGATAGGGATTAAAAGCCGCTTGGACAACGCCTGTGAAAGTCCCTTGAATTAGCTGTTTCCAAAAAAGTAGAAATGCATTATTTTTTTTAAAACCATTTTCGGGTAAATAAGCCAGCAAGTTTTGAAATATCTGTTGTAATAACAAAACGAATTTTTTCAGAATAGTTGGCTTGGCTTATTTCCCATCCAAGATTAGAATACACTGGAAAATACAATTCAAAATAATCGAGAATTAAATCCAGTCTGATTCCAGAGTCGTAACCAAAAAATGGTTTGTTCCCTTTATTTTTGATAAAACCAACATCACCATAGGCTTGAATGTAACGCCAAATGGAAGCACTTGCATTTAATGTTGTAATCCATTGGTTGGCATAAGCGGGATTTAGTTTGGACTTAAAACCACCTTCTGCCACCACCAGTTGTTGTGTTAATATTCCTGAGTCTTCGGATTGACCTAAGTAATTGTATTCAAATAGATAGTTTTCAGGACGGTCTAATGCATAGTTAAAATTCGTTTCAGTTTCTGGAAGCGTATTGTATAAAAAGGCACCAGCGAATAACCTGAAATTGTAGTGTCTGTCGCTGGGAGTTCGTTTTCGGACTTCATAATTAAAATTAATTTTTCCAAAATTATCAGAGAATTGTAAACCGACATACCATTTTTTAAAATCCGCAATATTATTATCTAAACTTAGGTATCTGACATTAAAGACCTGATAGGGGGGGATCGTATTGTCATCTAAAGGATTTCTAGATTCATCTTTCTGTATATTGATGTAACGCAATTGTAAACGGTTGAGTGAATTGGAACGTAAATCATCTTGTGGTCGAAATGTGAATTGGGCAAAGGGTTGAATTTTTGTAATAAAAGCCCCATAGTCAAAACTCGCCCGATCCATGGTTAGGCCAAGCATGGTTTTAAATAATTCGCTATCCTCATGGAATTTATTAAAAATCACTTTTGCACTTCCTGTAATGGTTTTTGATTTTAAACCATAGGTTGGAGCAATTGCAAATATTACAGGCTTTGCAAGAAGGCCCCGGTTGTTAAAGTTGAGCCCCAATTTAACACCATCATAAATGTTTTGAAACTCAAAAAGTGGCATGATATTTAACTGGTAGTTGTTTGGGTTTTGGTAATCTCTTAGGAAACGTAACTGTAAGGGCTTGTTTAAGACATAGGACCCAAAAGATTTCCAATTGTTATTGCGGTTAAATTCTGGACTTTCGTGTTTGTAGTTCAAGACCAATTGATTAGACGTTGAATCTGCCAATACAAGAGTTTTTTCTCCTTCAAATCCTTCAATCCATTGCGACTTTGTTAAACTACCATTTTCTAGGGACGAAAGGGTTATAGGATAGGCTCCTTTTTTCAAATTCCTTATCGTTAACCTTAAAGAGTCATTTTCGGTTTCAACAGATTTGATTTTATAATCTGATGCAAAAGATTCCTTTGTAAATTTATCAAAGAACCATTCTAAATCTTTAGATGTTTTTGATTTGATATACAATTCAAAATCAGCAGTTGAGGTTAGATTGCCATTGTGAATTTTTATGAATTCTTGAATCCAGAGGATTTCATTGTCTGCTTTTATATAGGACTTTAGGTATAATAACGCGATTGCAGCTTTGTAGTAGGATGTAAAACGCTCGTTGAAACTGAGTAGCTTATCTTTAGGGGTTGTTAAAGCTTGGTCCCGTCCCAAACGCATCATTTGATAAAAAGTGAGACGGAATTGCTCATTGTAATTTAATTTTGCAAAATTATAGCCTTTTATGCCCCAGATATTAGCCATTTTTCCAATCAGTTTTTGATCTGGATAATAGGTGTCTAAATACTTTATAAATAATAACATTTGAAATCCATTCTTTAGCCAATAGTCCGTTCTAGGATCGACAACAAAATATTGGTCTAAATGTTTTTTGATAAGGTTTTTCGCAATGGCCAATTCGTATTTAAATTCTTTAGGAAAAGGAGATAGAAAATCCGGTAATAATGCCAGACCATAAATATCATTTTTTTTTAGATCAATTCTTGACAGAAGGATCTTATCCTTTGTTATTGTTTGCAGGTTTTGTCTTAAAAATGCATCAACTCTATTTAAAATTTCATGTTCTTTTTGTAAGTCTATTGTTTTATGACTGATATTAGATACAATTTCATTGGAGCCGAACCTAAATCGCTTAAAGTCCTCCTTGGTAATGTAAATTTTATGGTCTTTTATGTCTTGGCCACTAAAGTGGTATTGAAAACCCACATTTGATCTTGTGAACTCCGACTTATTTAAATCGCTGAAAACATGATAGTTTGGGGGTGTTTGAATTGTTAAATCAACACTTGATTTTGCCGCATATGGGTCGTCAAAATTTAAATTGCTGTAGAGTTTCCATTCTACGCCATCAAATACTGCAGGGGTTAAATACCATGTATTTAATATAAAATCTCCATTTTTATTAAAGCCATACCCTGTAAAACGATCATTTTGTATTTTTAATATATATTTTAGTTGAATGGAAATTGATTCGTTTTGATCTAAGGGTTGTTCTAATATTATTTTTAAAAAATCCTGTTGGTCTCTAGGTCGTTC
The DNA here is from genome assembly GCA_913031185.1 of uncultured Flavobacteriaceae bacterium. Classification (GTDB taxonomy): domain Bacteria; phylum Bacteroidota; class Bacteroidia; order Flavobacteriales; family Flavobacteriaceae; genus UBA3537. The sequence continues at coordinate 17,115 of CAJWDI010000001.1, forward strand.
GAATTTGATAGGGTTTCCTTCAGCATCAGTTATTGATACCATTTTAGTTCGACCTCGATCTTTTTCTTTAGCGATATATAGTTGGGTATTAAATTCGTTTAAGAACTTTTTCACAAGAGGGGTATCACTTGTACTATAGCTAGAAACCCAGTCGTTTAGATAGATGATTTCAATTGAAGTTGATGTGTTATTTTTGTAAATTATCTGTTGTTCAACTGTAATTTCTCTAGAGATAGGGTCGACCTTAGCATTGACTTTTATCTGATGTTGTGATGTCATGAGTTGATGACTTCCTAACAAAAATAAAAGTGTCAATACCTTGACTTGCTTTATTTTCTTAAATATATAAATAATGATTAGAAATTAGGGCTGAGTTGATACTGTTTATAGAAATCATCCAAAATTGCAGTTACCTCTTCAGGAGTGTCTACCATCTGAATTAAATCCATATCTTTTGTGCTGATGGTTTGATGTTTATCTAAAAGTACTTTTTTAATCCAGTCCATAAGTCCTTCCCAGTAAGTGGTCCCAACCAATATAATGGGGAATTTTTCGATTTTATTGGTTTGAATTAGAGTGATGGCTTCAAATAATTCATCTAAAGTTCCAAATCCGCCTGGCATGACCACAAAGCCTTGTGAATATTTCACAAACATTACTTTTCGAACAAAAAAGTAGTCAAAGTCTAAACTTTTGTCGGCATCGATATAAGGGTTGTCTGATTGTTCAAAAGGCAATTCAATATTAAGCCCTACAGAAGTTCCACCTGCTTCACTAGCCCCTTTATTGGCCGCCTCCATGATCCCAGGGCCACCGCCGGTAATAACCCCATAACCAGATTTAACAATTGCAGCCGCTGTGTCAACAGCCAATTGATAATATGTATTGTCTTTTGGGGTTCTTGCGGATCCAAATATAGAAACACAAGGTCCAATTTTGCTCATTTTTTCGAATCCGTTTACGAACTCTCCCATAATTTTAAATAAAGCCCAGGAATCGTTGGTTTTTATTTCGTTCCAACTTTTGTTTTGTTGTAATCGCATAATGATTTATTTATTGTAATCTAAAGTAATTCTTTTTTTAAATATTTGGCCGTGTAACTTAATTTGTTTTTGACAAAAACTTCAGGCTCTCCTTCAGCAATAATTGTGCCACCACCTTGTCCGCCTTCGGGGCCAATATCTATAATATAATCAACCGCTTTTATGACATCCATATTGTGTTCAATGATCAAGATTGAATTTCCTTTGTCAACTAGTTTTTTTAAAACTTCTAATAATACACGAATGTCTTCAAAATGAAGTCCAGTAGTGGGTTCATCTAAAATATAAATGGTATTGCCCGTATCCCGTTTACTGAGCTCTGAAGCCAGTTTAATCCGCTGGGCCTCACCACCAGAAAGCGTGGTGCTTTGTTGCCCCAATGTAATATAGCCCAAGCCAACATCTTTGATGGTCTTAAGCTTGCGGTATATTTTTGGTATCTGACTAAAAAAATCAACTGCTTCATTTATGGTCATGTTTAAAACATCACTTATTGATTTGCCCTTGTAGCGAATTTCCAACGTTTCACGGTTGAAGCGTTTGCCCATACAGGTTTCACATGAAACATAAACATCTGGAAGAAAATTCATTTCAATGACGCGCAGGCCACCGCCTTTACAAGTTTCACAACGACCACCAGAGACGTTGAAACTAAATCGTCCAGGTTTATAGCCTCGGATCATGGCTTCAGGTATCTTTGCAAATAGGCTTCGGATTTCACTAAATACACCTGTATAGGTCGCTGGATTGCTGCGAGGTGTTCGGCCAATGGGTGTTTGATTAATGTCGATGACTTTGTCTAAATGTTCTAATCCCTTAATAGATTTATAAGGCAATGGTTTTTTGACACCATTAAAATAATAATTGTTTAATATTGGATAAAGTGTTTCGTTAATTAATGTCGATTTTCCACTTCCAGAGACCCCTGTAATTCCAACCATTGTACCCAAAGGGATTTTGATAGAAACATTTTTCAAATTATTACCTGTACAGCCTTTAAGTTCAAGAAATTTACCATTTCCTTTGCGACGCTTTTTAGGAATTTTAATGGCCAAATCACCTCTTAAATAAGCACTCGTTAGTGTTTTTGCTTTATGAATTTTGTTTGGGCTACCTTGGCTGATAATCATACCGCCATTTTTACCTGCATGTGGCCCAATGTCGATTATGTGGTTGGCTTGCTCAATCATGTCTCTGTCGTGTTCAACAACAATAACAGAATTTCCAACATCTCTCAAACTTTTTAGTGACTCAATTAACTTTTGATTGTCTCGCTGGTGCAGACCAATACTGGGTTCATCTAAAATATAGAGAACCCCTACAAGTTCAGAACCAATTTGAGTCGCCAAACGAATACGCTGGGCTTCGCCGCCAGAAAGTGATTTTGAGCTTCTATTGAGACTTAAATAATTTAAACCAACATTCAAGAGAAATTGCAGTCGGGTCTTGATCTCTTTAATAATTTCTTTGGCTATGGCATTTTGTTTTTTATTGAGATGATTGGGTAGATCCTCAAACCAAGATGCCAACTCACCAATATCCATTCTTGCCAGTTGGGTTATATTTTTATCGTTAATTTTAAAATATTGGGCCTCTTTTTTAAGGCGTGTACCCATGCATTTAGGACAGTCTACTTTGTCCATATATTCTTTGGCCCATCGCTTAATGCTTCTGGAGTCGGTTGTTTTGTACTGGTACTCAATAAAGTTAGCAATGCCATCAAAATCAATATTATAATCACGAGAAACCCCCAAGGTTTTATTTTTGACAGAAAACCGGTCTTTACCACCGTAAAGTATGATTTGCATGGCGGCTTTTGGAATTTTAGAAATGGGATCTGAAAGTTTGAATTTATAGCGTTGCGCAATCAGTTCTATTTGCTTAAATATCCAAGAATTTTTCTGAGTTCCTTGAGGGGCAAGGCCACCATTTTTAATTGATAATTTTGGATTTGGAATGATTTTATTCTCATTGACTTTGTAGAGACTGCCTATGCCGTTACATTCCGGGCATGCGCCTTTGGGAGAATTGAAAGAAAAATTATTGGGCTCAGGATTTGCGTAGGAGAGTCCCGAAGTTGGACACATTAAATTACGGCTAAAAAAACGGGGTTTGTCATTTCCCTGAGCCAAAATCATCAACACAGCATCTCCTTGATTCATGGCTACTTTAATGCTATTTTCTAAACGTTTTGAATCTAAAGTATTGGTGTCAATTTTTAAACGGTCAATCACCACCTCAATGTCATGTATCTTATAGCGATCTAGCCGCATTCCAGGCGTAATATCAATTACTTCACCATCTACACGAACCTTAACAAATCCTTGTTTTGCAATCTGTTCAAACATTTCACGGTAGTGCCCTTTTCGAGACCGAACGACCGGCGCTAAAATGGATATTTTCTGATTGTTAAAAGCTTCTAGAATCAGTGATTTGATTTGATCATCATCATAGCTGATCATTTTTTCATTGGTTTCATAACTGTACGCATCGGCGGCCCTGGCAAATAAAAGCCGCAAAAAGTCGTAAATTTCTGTGATGGTACCCACAGTAGAACGCGGAGATTTACTGGTGGTTTTTTGTTCGATTGCAATTACAGGGGAGAGGCCATCAATTTTATCGACATCTGGACGTTCTAAAGACCCAAGAAATTGTCTTGCATATGCCGAAAAAGTTTCAATATACCGCCGTTGGCCTTCGGCATAAATGGTGTCAAAGGCCAGTGAGGATTTTCCACTTCCAGATAACCCGGTAATGACTACCAATTGGTCTCTTGGAATTTTAACATCAATATCCTTCAGATTATGAACCCTAGCCCCTTTAACTTCTATGTGATTTTCAAATTTCTTCATGGCGTTAATTAAATTCACCAGCACCGCTGCGGGTAACAAGAGGAGGTTCTTGGCAAGTATCAATAACCGTTGATGGAATGTTGCCCCCAAAGCCACTGTCAATTACAATATCTACTTTAGAACGCCAATCCTCAAAAATAACATCTGGATCCGTCGTGTATTCAATGATGGCATCATTGTCGTGTATAGAGGTGGTTATAATGGGATTTCCAAGTTGTTTTACAATTTCCAAAACAACGGGGTGTTTAGGAATGCGAATTCCCACGGTTTTGCGTTTTTTGAAAGGTCTGGGCAGTGCTTTGTTACTTGGTAAAATAAAGGTATAAGGCCCCGGTAAATATTTTTTCAATAATTTGAACGTCGAACTGCTTAATTGTGCGGTATATGTACTGAGGTCACTCAAATCATGGCAGATAAATGCTAGATTAGCACGTTCCAGCTTTTCGCCTTTTAGCTGCGCCAAATATTGCATGGCTTTAAGGTTTTTAACATCACAACCCAAGGCATAAACTGTGTCGGTAGGGTAGATGACCAGCCCACCATTTTTAAGTGATTTAACCACTTTTTCTATGGCGCTTGGATGTGGATTTTCTGGGTATATTTTTATCAATTCAGCCATCTCAAGATATAATTTCAAGTTTCGCAAAACGCAATAATAACTTTTTGACTCCTACGGCTTTAAATTTAATTTCCGCTTTTAAATCGGCACCCTTGCCTTCAATTTTAAGAACTTCTCCATTACCAAACCGTTGGTGGTTAACAATATTACCTGTAACAAGTTTGGAATCAAATAGGTTAGATTTATTGGTAGACTTTGTTAGCTTTTTGAGATGTTTTGGAGGCGGTGTCACTTTGGGGGTTGTTTTTGGTTTTGTGAAGGAAGGTTTTTTGTAACGAATTTGATGGGGTTCTACATCCCCAAAAATATCGGCACTGAGCATCGGATTGAAACGTTTTTCTTCTTTTGGTGTGGTGTTTTCTATGTAGTCTTCATCAATTTCTTCAATAAAGCGACTGGGTTCTGCATCGATGAGTTTTCCCCAACGGTATCTAGTTAGGGCATAGGTCAAATACACTTGTCTTTCAGCTCTAGTAACCGCTACATAGAACAAGCGCCTTTCTTCTTCTAGCTCGGCGCGGGTATTCATACTCATGGCACTTGGGAATAAATCTTCCTCTAGTCCAACAATATAAACGTAGGGGAATTCCAAGCCTTTAGCCAAATGAATGGTCATCAAGGCCACTTTATCGCTTTCGTTTCCTTGGTCGTTGTCTAAATCAGTTGCAAGTGCCACATCCTCCAAAAACTCCGCCAACGCCCCAGAAGAATCGGCAAGTTCTTGTTGACCTTGTACAAAATCTTTAATCCCATTCAGTAATTCCTCTACATTTTCCATTCGCATAATGCCCTCCGGAGTGCCATCCTTTTTATATTCTTGGATCAAACCACTCACTCTGCAGACATGTTCGGTCAGGTCAAAGGCATTGGCCGTTTGGTTCATGACCTGAAAACTTTCTATCATCGTACAGAAATTGGACAATTTTGTTTTGGTGCCAGAATTTAGATTTAGTTGAATGCTGTGAATATTTTTTAGAACTTCAAAAATAGATGTGTTTCCCGCATTTGCGCTGACTATCAGCTTGTCTAAAGTTGTTTGTCCAATGCCACGTCCTGGAAAGTTAATGATCCGTTTTAAAGCTTCTTCATCGGCTGGATTGACAATCAGTCTAAGGTAGGAGAGTACGTCTTTAATTTCCTTGCGTTGGTAAAATGAAAGCCCGCCATAAATTCTGTAATCAATCCCGCGTTTTCTCAGGGCGTCTTCAATGGCTCTGGATTGCGCATTGGTTCTGTAGAGTACTGCAAAATCACCATTTTTTGCCTGCTGATTCATTTTATTTTCAAAAATTGAACTGGCGACATAACGCCCCTCATCTCCGTCTGTTAAAGATCGATTAACCACAATGCGATTGCCTTCTTCATTGGCGGTCCATACGACTTTGTCAAGCTTGGTTTGATTTTTATCAATAATGGAGTTAGCAGCATTCACAATGTTTTTGGTGGAACGGTAATTTTGTTCTAAGCGGTATAATTTTACATCTTCATAGTCGCGTTGAAAATTTAAAATATTATTGATATTGGCTCCACGAAAGGCATAAATACTTTGTGCATCATCGCCAACAACACAAATATTTTGAAAGCGGTCGGCAAGGGCTCGTACTATGAGGTATTGGGAGTGGTTGGTGTCTTGGTACTCGTCCACTAAGATATAACGAAATCGTTGCTGGTATTTTGCCAATACATCTGGGAATCTTGTCAAAAGCTCATTTGTCTTGAGTAATAAATCATCAAAATCCATGGCGCCCGCTTTGAAACAACGGTCAACATAGGCGCTGTAGATGTCTCCAAGTTTGGGCCGTTTGGCCATGGTATCTGCCTCTATCAATTCTGGATTTTGAAAATAGGCTCTGACGGTTATGAGACTATTTTTGTAGGATGAAATACGACTGTAAATTTGTTTGTATTTATAAACGTCTTTATCCAGATTCATTTCCTTGATTATGGAAGCAATGAGGCGTTGTGAATCTTGAGTGTCGTAAATCGTAAAGTTTGAAGGATAGCCTAATCGATCCGCTTCAAAGCGCAGTATTTTAGCAAATACAGAATGGAAGGTGCCCATCCATAAGTTTTTCGCTTCGCTTTCCCCAACAATTGCTGCAATTCGTGATTTCATCTCTCTTGCTGCTTTGTTGGTAAAGGTCAAAGCCAAAATATTAAAAGGATCCACGTCTTGACTCATGAGGTAAGCAATTCTATAGGTCAAAACGCGGGTCTTTCCTGAGCCTGCACCTGCAATGACAATCATGGCACCCTCTTTTTGCAGAGTGGGTGCCAATTGTGCCTCGTTAAGCTGGTCTAAATATGCCTTCAAATAAACTGTTTTTTGAATGTGTGAAATTAAGTAATGTAATTCGGTTTTATATGCAGTTTAACGAATAATTATAAACAATTATAAGAATGATTTATCGCCCATCTACTTCTATAAACATGGGAGGCACCTACAGCAATTAAAGAATTTTAAAACGATCTTTTTGTTAGTGTGGTAAGTTCGCTTTAAAATCATTAATTTAGTAGGCAATAATTCAATACAAAAGTTATGGGTGATGAAATTTTAGGACTTCTCATTTACTGCATTCCAGCACTTGTTACAGGAGCGATTGCATTTTTATTTTTTAGAGAACATACAGACAACGAAAATAACCGTAGAAATTTCGTTTTAACCCAATCTTTACAAAAAGAGGTCATGCCGGTGCGGTTACAAGCCTATGAGCGACTGGCTTTATTCTTAGAGCGCATTGCAGCCCACCACCTTTTAAAGCGTGTGGCGCCCATTGCAAATGAAACACAAGCCTATAAAGACTTGCTGATTTCAACTATTGAACAAGAATATACACATAATTTATCGCAACAAATTTATGTTTCAGATCCTTGCTGGCGCATGATTTCAGCGGCGAAAAACAGTTGTATTCAAATTATATTGGGTTGTGAAGATGAGACTGTTGAATCGGCCCAAGCGTTGCGCCCATTACTGTTGACAGCGCTTTCCAATTGTAAAGTAACCCCAGAAATGGCATTGACTTTTCTAAAGGAAGAAGTTTCAACCTTTTTGAAGTAAGCTTATGGGCGATGCTGTTTTACAAACATCCATCGATTATTTAAAAGGCGTAGGGCCCAACCGCGCGTCTTTGCTGCGATCAGAATTGGGCATTCACACCTATCAAGATTTGTTGCATTTGTTTCCAAATCGTTATATCGATCGGACTCAATTTTACAACATCAACAGTTTGCAGCGCAACAATTCTGAAGTTCAAATTGTTGGTCAAATCACTGGCTTTAAAGAAATCCAACAGAAGCGTGGCAAACGTTTGGTGGCCACTTTTACCGATGCAACTGCTCAGATGGAATTGGTTTGGTTTCGCGGTCATAAATGGATTCGCGAAAACTTAAAAATAAACGCAACTTATGTTGTGTTTGGTAAGGTTAATTGGTTCAACGGTACTTTCAGTATGCCACATCCAGACATGGAGTTAAAATCGGAATTTGACAAAGGATTAAGAACCGCCATTCAACCGCTCTATCCCTCCACCGAAACTTTGGGTAATCGTGGAATCTCCAATCGTGTCATATGTAAGTTGATGGAACAATTATTTCTTCAATTCAATGGAAAATTTGAAGAATCGCTCTCTAAACCACTTCTGAATCAATATAAAATGATTTCTAAAAATGAAGCGCTTTTAAACATTCATTTCCCCAAAAATCAAAATCTATTGGCCAAGGCGCAATTCCGGCTAAAATTTGAAGAATTGTTTTTTATTCAATTGCAGTTGATCTATAAAAATTTAGTCCATAAAGCGAAGATCAAAGGTTTTGTATTTGAAGCTGTGGGTGCCAATTTTAATACATTCTACAGTAACCACTTGCCATTTGAATTGACTCGGGCTCAAAAACGTGTCATCAAAGAAATTCGCGCCGATATGGGTAGCAATGCACAAATGAACCGATTATTGCAAGGGGATGTGGGTTCTGGGAAAACCATTGTAGCTTTTATGGCGATGCTAATTGCCATTGACAATGGCTTTCAAGCGACAATGATGGCCCCAACAGAGATTTTAGCCATTCAACATTACACAGGGCTTAAAACACTTTGTGATGCCATTGGAATTCAGGTATCCTTACTAACGGGATCTTCTAAGACCGCTGAAAGAAAACAAATTCACAGCCAGCTTGAGGACGGAAGTTTGCATATTTTGGTGGGTACCCACGCCGTTTTGGAAGATAAGGTGAAGTTTAAAAATTTAGGATTGGCCATCATTGATGAACAACATCGCTTTGGTGTGGCACAACGCAGTAAGCTTTGGCGTAAAAACACCTCACCACCTCATATTTTGGTCATGACTGCAACTCCCATTCCAAGAACCTTGGCGATGTCTGTCTATGGTGATTTGGACATTTCAATCATTGATGAATTACCACCTGGAAGAAAACCCATTAAAACAGTTCATCGTTATGACAGCAACCGACTCAAGGTATTTCGGTTTATTAAAGATGAAATACAAAAAGGCCGCCAGATTTACATTGTCTATCCACTCATAAACGAAAGTCAAAAATTAGATTTCAAAGATTTAATGGATGGTTATGAAAGTATTTCCAGAGAATTTCCCATGCCAGCGTATCAAATATCCATTGTTCATGGACAAATGAAGGCTGCTGATAAGGATTATGAAATGCAGCGTTTTGTCAATGGAGAAACACAAATAATGGTAGCCACAACTGTTATTGAAGTTGGTGTCAATGTCCCTAATGCTTCTGTTATGGTTATTGAAAGTGCGGAGCGTTTTGGGCTCTCTCAATTACACCAATTACGTGGCAGGGTAGGCCGTGGTGCGGAACAAAGCTATTGTATTTTGATGACAGGCTCCAAGCTTGGCAACGATAGTAAAACTCGAATGGCAACCATGGTAGGTTCTGGTGATGGTTTTGAGATTGCAGAGGTGGATTTAAAACTTCGAGGACCAGGCGATTTAATGGGAACCCAGCAAAGTGGTGTTTTGAGGCTAAAAATTGCCAATATCGTTCAAGACAAAGCACTTTTAGGCATTGCGCGAGAATCGGCTAAAAATATTTTAAAAGAAGATCCAAAATTGATTTTGCCAAAGAATCGTCCTATTAATGCCACTTATGTGGCCATGGGAACCTATAAAAATATTTGGAACTATATCAGTTGAAATTTTCAATGAATTTTTCAGAGCGTAGCATTAGAGTTTTAAAAACAACTCTGAAATCGGCTTCAAACGCTTCGTAATACTCCATAAGTTCGTAGGTTGCTTTATTCATACCTGATTTGTTTTTTGTACGTCTGTTCATTCCGGTTAAAGTATCGGCAATTCCTTCTAAATACTGGTAATTATACAACCAATTATTTTGTACCATATATGGTAACATATATTGTATTTGCGGCGTTAGAAGTGTGTGATTTTCTTTAAAAAGTTGGTAATTCTTATTTGCAAACTCTTCCAAACTTATTGTCGCATAATCATCCCAGTTTTTAGCCAAAAAATGGTCATAGAAAATATCTACAATTATCCCTGAATAATGCCCATAATTGGCATGCAAACGTTTGGTGCTGTTTCTAAAACTGGGATGCGCATCCGTTGTACTGTCAATATGCCGGTGCAATAAAATTCCTTTTTGAATCTGTTTTGGATACTTCTTATATTGGTTTCCTTTGATACTGTCTGCCATAAAGTTGCCAAGAATCACTTCGGGTTCTCTGCCAGAAAGGTAAATGTGTGCGAGGTAGTTCATAAATCTAAATTATGAATACTATTTTATTAATGTAGAATTGAAATCTTATATTTACACAAAATTTTTAAAATGACCCTAATTAAATCAATCTCTGGAATTCGTGGCACTATTGGTGGCAATGTAGGAGACAATTTAACGCCCATAGATGTGGTGAAATTTGCTGCGGCCTATGGGATGTGGATTAAGGAGCAACGCAACAAAAACAATTATTCTGTAGTGATTGGAAGAGATGCAAGAATATCTGGAGAAATGATTCAAAACTTAGTCATCAATACGCTTATTGGAATGGGAATTGATGTGGTCAATTTAAATTTATCTACCACGCCAACCGTTGAAATTGCAGTGCCAATGGAACATGCGGATGGCGGTATTATTTTAACCGCTAGTCACAATCCAAAACAGTGGAATGCCCTAAAGTTGTTGGATGCAAATGGGGAGTTTTTAAACGCCAAACACAGTCAACGTGTATTAGATTTGGCCGCCTCAGAAAATATTGCTTTTTCAGATGTTGATGCACTTGGAAAAATGACTGTAAATGCTGCTTATTTTGATTTACATATTGATGCGGTATTAGATTTAGATTTGGTAAATATTGAAGCCATACGCAAAAGCCGATTTAAAGTGGTTGTAGACGGTGTTAATTCTACGGGGGGTATCGTTGTACCAATGTTATTAGAACGCTTGGGAGTAACACCCATTCGTCTGTATTGCACGCCTGATGGCCATTTTCCACATAATCCTGAACCTCTAAAACAACATTTGACAGATTTATCTGAAAAAGTTTTAAGTACGGGTGCCGATTTCGGAATTGCGGTTGACCCCGATGTGGACCGTTTGGCTTTTATGGATGAAAAAGGGGAGCTTTTTGGGGAAGAATATACTTTAGTGGCTTGTGCCGATTATGTCCTGAGTCATACTAAGGGAAATACAGTGAGTAATTTGAGTTCAACTAGGGCTTTGTGTGATGTTACAGTTAAACACGGTGGAACCTATACAGCCAGCGCTGTCGGAGAGGTCAATGTTGTCGCGGCTATGAAGGCTAATAACGCCATCATTGGCGGTGAGGGTAATGGCGGCATCATTCTTCCAGAATCTCATTACGGTCGGGATGCCCTGGTTGGTATTGCCTTATTTTTAAGCCTCTTGGCTGAAAAACAAATGTCGGTAAGTACTCTAAAAAACACATATCCTTTGTATTTTATGAGTAAAAAGAAAATTGACTTGAACCCCAATATTGATGTAGATGCTTTGTTATCTGCTATGGAAAAATCCTATCAAAATGAGCCGCTAACAACGGTTGATGGTGTAAAAATTGACTTTCCAGATTCTTGGGTGCACCTTCGAAAAAGTAATACAGAACCCATTATTAGAATTTATACAGAGGCCCCAACTCAACAACAAGCCGACGCCTTGGCAGAACGCTTTATTTCTGAACTGAAAGCCTTGTCTTAAAAATTATTCTTTGCGGTGTTTCCAGCGTTTGTGGGTCCATAAGTAGTACTCCGGAGCTTCATAAATTTGTTTTTCTACAAGTTTTGTAAATTGATCTGTAATTTCATAGTCATCAAAGTCTTTTGGGGTTTCAGTTAGCGTCTGAAACGTGGTTTCGTAAAACCCGCGTTTTACACGCTTGACAGAGAAAAAAACAACAGTAAGGTCTAATCTTTTGGATAACATTTCTGCGCCTGTGTACATGGGAACCTCGATGCCCATAAAGGCATTCCAATGAAAAGCTTTGTGTTTTTTTGGACTTTGGTCGGCTACAAAGCCATTGATTGTTAACAACCCTTTTTCCTTATTTTCAGTTAGGACTTTTACGGCTTCTTTAGTGGTTATCAAATAGGAGTCATAGCGTGCCCTAATTTTGCGAACCATGGCATCAAAATACTTATTGTTAAGACGTTTGTAGATCGCAAAGGTTTTGTGACTTGTGTAGGCTTGTAGGATAAAGATCCACTCCCAGCTTCCGTAATGGGCACACATCATTGCAATGCTTTTATTGCGTTTTTCTAGGTCATGAATGAGTTCGATATTGGTAAATTTAAAACGTTCTTTCATATCTGACATACGAATGCTCATCGATTTGATGGCCTCCAATATCATATCACAAAGGTGGTGGTAAAACTTTCTTGCAATGCGTTTGCGTTCGAGATGTGATTTTTCTGGGAATGCCAATTCTAAATTGGCCATTACGGTTTGTTTGCGATAACCAAATATCCGATATAAAAATACATACATGACATCCGATAGCGCATACAATAGTCGAAACGGGAGTAAAGAAACCACCCATAAAAAAGGATAAATGAGAACAAAGGCAAGCAATTGCATAAATTAAGCTTAATTTTACAGCACAAAGATACTTTATTTAGACGAATTAACATCTTTTATCTATGCACCTACATCTGCTTGTTGTTATCATTGCCAACGTTTTAATTTCCATGCGTGGGTTCAAAGACCCTGCTTTTTTTGACCGTTTTAAATTTAACATCAAAGCCCTTCAAAATGGAGATTTCAAACGGACTTTAAGTTCTGGTTTTCTTCATGTCGACCTTCAGCACCTTCTTTTCAATATGTTAACACTCTATTTTTTTGCAGAAATTGTTATTTATGAATTGGGAGTTGTAAGTTTTTATTTTGTCTACTTAACCTCCCTCATTGCAGGAAATTTACTGTCTTTTTACTTTCATCAAAGGGAACCCAATTATACAGCGGTTGGAGCAAGCGGGGCAGTGACTGGCATTGTGTATGCGTCTATTTTGCTTAATCCAGGCATGAAAATGTTTATTTATTTTATTCCCATTCCGATTCCATCCTATCTCATTGGGGTAGGGTACTTGTTATTTTCTATTTATGGTATGAAAACAAAATTGGGTAATATAGGCCATGATGCACATTTTGGAGGAGCTGTTGGCGGCTATTTCATCACTTTAATCTTAGCACCCTGGATCTTACAATACCACATGTGGATGGTACTGCTTTTGGCCGCACCCATTTTTTTATTATTGTTTTTGAGATGGAATGGTAAGCTTTAATTGTCAAGCAGTTCGGAAATTTTAGCCTCCAATGCTCCGCCTCGGAGCTTAGTCGCCAAAATTACTCCATCTTTGTCAAGAATAAAAGTCGCTGGAATTGAAGAGACATTATAAAGCTGTGCCAATGGGTCTTGCCAGAATTTTAAATTGGATACATTGTACCAGTTAAGTTGGTCTTTTTCAATTGCCTCAACCCAACGTTGCTTCTGATTGTTTCGATCTAAGGAGACACTGATAATCTCTAACCCCTTAGCGTGGTATTGTTCGTAAATTTTAACAAAGTTTGGATTTTCAATGCGACATGGACGACACCAAGAGGCCCAAAAATCAAGGATGGTCACTTTACCAAGTATATTACTTAGGGTAATCATTTCACCATCTGGATTAGGGGCTGTAAAATCCGGCGCTTTAGCTCCAATTTTGGGTTCAAAGGTATTTAGAGCAATATTGATCTTGGCATTGATTTTTTGTGCCATTATAGTATTTGTAGGCTTATTTAACAACGCCTGAGGCATCAGCTCAAAAACTTCTGAGGCCATTTTTGCATCAAAGCCTTGTTGTCCAGTAATACCATCCAATAACATCAATGAAAAATCAGAATCTGGATTTTGTTTTAAAAAATTGAGTCCATAGTCTTTTAATTCTGATCTTAATATTGTGTTGCGTTCTTGAATTTCCTTAATGGCATCGGCATCGCCTTGTGCAAGTACATACGCTTGGCGCAAACCACTCACTTTTTCGACCAAGGCTTGATATCCATTTTTGTAGCTATTAAAAATGACATTGTTATTCCCTCCACTAACTTCTGATTGATAGATGCTGTCTTTGTAAATAGTGACTTCAATTTGTTCGGGCTCAAGCACCAGTGCTGTTTGACCAACAATCCCATCAATGGTTAAAATACGCATTTCTGAACCATCGATCTTACCTTTAAAATTAAAGGCTTCATTCACAACAATGGCCGTATCAGTTATTCTGCCTTTTTGGCCATTTTCACTGGTCTTTAAATAAACCCGAACTCCATTGAAAACGCCTTCTGCCTTACCGCTTATGACAAATTCGTTTTTAGAAGCTGTATTGGATTCGCAAGCTGAAAATAGACACAATAAAACCGCAGTTAAAAAAAGAGAAAATCTAAACATGGATTAATTTTTCGTAAAAATAAATAAAATTTGACAACCTTATGGTTTGAGAGAATATTAATACTTTTGTAAAAAATAAGATATGCAGCATCAAGACACCATAATTGCTTTGGCTACACCATCAGGTGCTGGTGCTATTGCAGTTATCAGAGTGTCTGGATCTGAGGCCATTGAAATTTCAGAGGGCTTGTTTAAATCCATTCATAACAAAAAACTAGCTGCGCAGCCTACACACAGTATCCATTTGGGACATATTGTTGATGGTAGTAGAGTTTTAGACGAAGTTTTAATCAGTTTATTTAAAAACCCACAATCTTACACTGGTGAGGATGTAGTTGAAATCTCTTGCCACGGCAGCCATTACATTCAAAACGAAATTTTACAACTGTTCATTCGCAAGGGATGTCGTGCTGCGGAACCTGGAGAGTTTACTTTACGGGCTTTTTTGCAGGGAAAAATGGATTTAAGTCAAGCGGAAGCCGTGGCTGATCTCATTGCCAGTGACAGTGCTGCGGCCCATCAAATTGCACTGCAGCAAATGCGCGGTGGTTTTAGTTCAGAAATTAAAGCTTTGCGGGCCGAACTGCTCAATTTTGCATCACTTATTGAGTTAGAATTGGATTTCTCTGAAGAAGATGTGGCCTTTGCAGATCGTCAACAATTTGAAGCCCTTTTAAAGCGCATTACGGAAGTTCTGAAATACCTTATGGATTCTTTTTCAACGGGAAATGTCATAAAAAATGGGGTACCAATATCCATTGTTGGGGCTCCTAACGTTGGAAAATCTACACTTTTAAATGCCTTATTAAATGAAGACAAGGCCATTGTAAGTAATATTGCAGGCACCACCCGCGATGCCATTGAGGACGAATTGATCATTGAAGGGGTTAAATTCCGCTTTATTGATACGGCAGGCATTCGCCAAACGGATGATACCATTGAATCTATTGGTATTGAAAAAACTTTTGAGAAAATGGCCCAATCTCAAGTTATTTTACAATTATTAGATGCTTCCAGTATCTCAAAGACAAATAGCGCTAAGCTTTTAAAAACTGTGCAACTAACCAAAGACAAGCATCCAGATACCGAATGTTTGTTGATTTTAAATAAAATGGATCTCACCAATGCGGATGAGGTAAAAGCAATATTTTCAAATTTTCAGCCTATACCACTTAGTGCCAAAACAGGGGCCGGCGTGGAGGTACTCAAATCCAAGCTTCTAAGTTTAGTCCAAACTGGAAAACTGCGCAATAACGATACTATCATTACCAATGCCCGTCATTACGACGCTTTAGGTGAAGCCTTAAAAAGCATTCAAAACGTTCAATCGGGGCTTGATGGCGGTCTTTCAGGCGATCTTATGGCCATTGACATCCGTGAGGCTTTGCATCATTTTGGCCGCATTACAGGCGAAATTTCTACAGACGATTTATTGGGTAATATCTTTGCTAATTTCTGTATCGGTAAGTGATCTCGTAGCTTTCACATTCAAAAGCAAAAAGTTAAATTATTTTTTGTAATTTTAGATTGTGAAACAAAAGTATAATTACTCCCTGTTTTTGATTTTGGTATTGTTTTTGGGCCGTGCCCAAAGCCTTAAAGTTGAACACAGAATAAATAAAGATAATTCAGTCGAATTTTTTTATGAAAAAACAGAATTCAATACCCATACCATAATCTTAAATTTTGGTTACTTAAACAATACCTCTGCCTCGGACAAGGTGATCAAGCGGGTTTCCAATAAAACAGGAAAACTACTTAAAATACGCCCTATAGATTCTCAACAACAAATAGGTTTTAATTATTCTGTTCGTTATTATAATTTCGCTGTCAATCCAAAAATTGACAACGATTTTATCTACATACTGCCTTTTGAAAAAGGTCAGAAAATGCAAGTTGAGCCCCTTGTTAATCTAGGAGTGATCTCTTCAAATAGGCAATTCATGGCCAAAAACTTTAAAGCTGTTTCATTTACAAGTTCCAATGCCGTAGATATATATCCTGCTCGAAAAGGAGTGGTGATAGAAATTACTAACTCTTATACGCCAGATTTGTCAAAGAATTTTGTTTATCACAATAAAATGAATTACATCACAATAGAACATAATGACGGTTCTCTTGCAAGGTATTCCGGTTTCGATAAAAATTCAATGAAAGTAAGCCTGGGACAATCTGTGTATCCAACGATAACAAATATGGGAACCACAGCTATTTACGATAAAAGCATGCTACACAGAATTAATTTCTACGTTTGTTATGTAAATACCAAAGACGGAATAAAGTTAATGGATTTGAACAATTATAAGTTGTTGGAAATGGTATTTATTGATCCAGTTTTCTTTCACAAGAACAATAATTCAGCATTGGATTTTAATGCATTGTATGAATCGGATTTTAACGAAGCTACTCTATTTCAGAATTTCAATAAAAGACAAATTAGAAATTACAAAAAAGGCAAGCTAATAAACTAATTGACTTATCTTGTTTTCAATATTCTGCTTATATTTTATTCAAATTCATAATTTGAATTTAATTCATTTTATTGCAATTAATTTCATTTTCGTGTAATATTTTACATTTTTATGCAATAAAATTCATTAAAATATGACTTATTTTTTCCCGCTTATGTCATAAATATTCCCGCTTATTACATCACAACGCCCGTTAATTACATAACAACGTAATTTTAAATTAATTTCTTTTGTTTGTTTTAATTTTACAGTGTTAAATTCAACAACCCCATCACAACAAAACCTAATTATTTATGAAAAAAATTATCTTTTTATTGTCCTTGATGACAATTTCCTTATCCAACGCTCAGGACTTAACAGTTGCTAGCGGTGCCTTGCTAACCATCGCCAATGAAGGGGGGGTCTATGTAACTGGTGATTTCGAAAATTCTGGGACCACCAACTTCACTTCCAAAAGTGATGCATTTGGTGCTCTTATTATTAGAGGCAATATTACTGCAGGAAATGACTTCACCTATAACCGTTATGTCAATATTGTTGGATCTGGAGAGTGGGATTTAATTGGAAGTCCTTTAGAAAATGCATCTATCAATACCTTTGTAACTGATAATGCAGCAGCTATTGCAACTGCTAACGATGGAACCGACACACACTATGCCTTGGGAACCTATGATCACGTCAATGATATTTGGACAAATTACACCTCTGCGACGGTTGCATCCGCAGGAAATTTTGACCTTGGAATGGGGTACCAGATGGCGACATTAAGCGGCGCTACTTTGGCGTTTAATGGCTCTATGTCTTTAACGTATGTGACCCAATCGATCATTAACGAGCGTGGCGATCCTGTTACCAGCCCAAGAGGGCGGTGGAATTTAATTGCGAATCCTTATCCATCTTATCTTAATGCAAATTTGAATGCGGACCCTGTCAATAATTTTTTGAAAGTTAACCTGGACTCTGGAGTTATAGATGCTACGTATAGCGCTATTTATGGCTGGAAAGCCGATGGTACTGGATATGAACTTTACAATTATACCAGCGATGCAACTTACATTGCACCAGGACAAGCGTTCTGGGTTGCCGCGGCCAGTAGCACTGCTGCAGATGTTAGTTTTACAGAAGCAATGCAAACCTTAAATGGAGGAGACGATTTTGTTCTGGCTCGTGGTAACAATACGAGTACCGAATTTTTCTTAAAACTATATGAGGGTCAAAATTTTATAGCGGACAGCAGATTCTATTTTAAAAATGGTTTAAGCCAAGGCTTAGACCCTGGCTATGATGCAGGTGCATTCAATCAATCTATGGAGCTTATGTCTAGTTTACCAACTGATGATCAGGGTATAGGGATGAGCATCAACGCTGTATCTTCAGATATTTTTAATACAACTGACGGAATTCCTTTGATTGTCAATCGTACAGCTAATATTCCCTTTAGATTAAGTTTGGAAGACAGCAATCTAGATTCAGACGTCGATGTGTATTTATATGACAAACAACAAGGTACCTACACGGACTTATCATTTCAAGACTTTACATTAACTCCCACAAGTAATTTAAGTGGTAAGGGGCGTTTTTACGTGGTATTTTCCCCCACATCATTGGGAGTTAATGACTTGGACAATAATTTAGACATCAGTATCTACAAAGCTTTTGATCAAAATCAAATTAATATTGAAGGTTTGGCAAATGTTAGAATTGCAAATGTTCAATTATACAACATCATTGGTCAAGAGGTTTTAAATAAGCGTTTATCAGCTAACAAATTTAAGCACAGTGTATCAACAATAGGGTTGAAAACAGGGATCTATATTTTAAAGCTTGAGGCTGATACTTCAATTATAACAAAAAAATTAATTATCAATTAAATTAATTAGATAGTGGATAAACAAAACGAAAATATCACAAGAGAACAAGCTTTAAAAAAATTAGGCCGATATGCTGGCTTGACCGCGTTGGGAACCTTTATGATATTAAGCCCTAAAAAGGCACAAGCACAGTCCAATCCTCCACCCCCTGGAGGTTTTGGATTCTAATAAAAAAAGTCTACCGATTGGTAGACTTTTTTTTGTTCAAAGATTAGATTTTACGAATATAAAACTTAAAGTATTTTTCTGGTTATGGTTATTCATCGGCTAAGTATTTACAAATAATCATTTGTGGCTTAAAAATTAATTTTATTTTATTAAATTTATTACTATAAATCAACCAATTTATGAAAACAATATGTTCAATTAAATTTAAAAATATTTTAGTATCAATTTCTTTCTTTTTACTGCTTTTAAATTGTGGTGGCAGTGATGACACTTCACCCCCCGCTGCTTCTATAAGTGTCAGTAATAATACCATGGTATTTGAAGAAGTGGCCGAATTGAATCACTCAGAATCTCAAATTTTAAATATTCAAGTTGATAATTTAGCTGCTGCTGTTCAAATTGAAGCCTCTCCAAATTTTGAAATTTCTTTGGATGACACCAATTTTACAAGTGAGTTGAACATATCAAATTTTGAGTCTTTGGATTTGTTTGTGAGATTTTCTCCTCAAATTGCTGCTTTGGGTGCAATATCTGGAACTTTGACAATTCAAAGCACAGAAACTACAGATTTAGTGGTTGCACTAAGTGGGATTGGTTTTAGCACTGCTCCCTCCATGACCACAAGTCCTTCCAGTTTGATTTTTCAGGACGATGTAGTAGTCGGATCTACATCAATTTCTGAACAAATTATTGTAACAGGACAAAATTTGACAGATGTTATAGACATCACTATCACTGGCCCTTTTAAAATATCCTTGGATGCTTTAGTTTATACCAGCAGTTTAGAAATTCCTTCAGCGTCTGCCAACGGAAATACTACGATACATATTCAATTTACCCCTCAAGAGATTGGCAATAGTTCAGGGGTCATCACTTTACAAAGTAATGATGCTACAAATTTAGAGGTTGCAATTTTAGGAACTGGAACACCTATGGTACATAGTTACACAACTTTTAACCAACAAGCCTTAGGTTTTGGCGGGGTCTTTAACCAGTCAAATACCCAAGTCTTTGCCTTACATCAAGACATTAGCAACATAGCGCAAATTAAAATGTTTCTTCAAATTGATTGCCCTACAACAGGCTGTGACGACTGGGATCGATTTGCTAACATTAAGGTGAAAGATGATGCATCAGACAGTTGGTTTGAAATTGGACGCTATATAACCCCTTATTGGGTGGGGACCCAACAATTAGATCGTGGTTTGGAATTCGATGTAACCGATTTTAAAGCCTTGCTTAGTGGCCCTACAGAATTACGTATTTACATCGAAAACTGGACTGCTAAAGCCGATTTAATCACACTTGAATTTGACTATATTGAAGGCACACCTGATTACCCTTATTATGCAGTATCGGAAGTGTTAGGATTTCATGCAAATTCCATTGACGGCGTACCCTATGGCGTTAACCACAGCGAAGATTTAGACAAAACCATTCAAATTCCAAACAATGCTGAAAGTGCACATTTAAGAACCCTTATTTCTGGATGGGGCCATGCCACACCAACAGATGCAAATGGAAGACCTTGCGCCGAATGGTGCTATAGAACGCATGCTATTAAGATCAATGGCGCAGACACATTTCAACACTATATGGGTCCCATTGGCTGTGCTTCTAATCCTGTTAGCAACCAATCTCCTGGTAATTGGACGCCTGATCGCGCAGGATGGTGTCCTGGAATGGTAGTACCAGTACGTTCTAATAATTTAGGTACAAGCTTCAACGGTACAAGTTTCACATTTGAGTACGATTTTGAGGACTGGACAAGTGATGGTCAAGGTGGGAATGCATATTATGCAACCTCTGCATATGTTGTGGTAAAAAGCAATACTGAAATTTCCAGCCCTATCGTAAATTAATTATTGTTTGAGTACAATTAATCGGGCTTTATAGCCAGTAGTCAAGAGCCACTGCCCGGAATTTATAATACTGCCACTTTCGTCAATGACTTTTAGTTCGGCGGTGTTTGGACTTGAAGTCCCCTCATTTAATGCGAAGAACTCCACTGTGTTTAGCCCTTCTTTTAATTTAATATCAATGGCATAACCTGAGTTTCTAAGCGTTATATTGGGGTGAATCGTAGCTTTATTAAGCACTAATTTAATGCGATCGCCGTCTTCATATTCATGATCGCGGCAAACAATTCTAATGTATTTTGATTTTGTTTTAATATCTCCCAAATAATAGTCTTTGTTATACTTTGAGACATCTTTCTTATTTTCGTTAAATTTTTGTTTGATATCCCAACTAGGATCCACGACATCGCGTTCTGTAGTAATACCGCTTTCTTTTTTTGAAAAACCATCAATAGGAGGGATGCCCATGGTAATTTGAAAATCTTTATTGGTTAAACCTCGAATCGGGGATAATTGGAATAGTGATGGCGAATTTTCGTCTTTTCTGGCCAATTCTTTGGCTTTGATTCGCAGCGATTCATTAATAGTTTCAGCTTGAGAGTGTCCCCAATTTAAAGCTGAAAATAACCCCATAAAAACGAACAATCGCTGCATCAGTTTGGACTTGAATGTTGCTGTAAAGATATGAACTTGAAACAAAAAACATACCAAGGTTTTTAATTCTTGTATAAATCTATAACTTGTTCAAAATTTATATCTTTATTTTTTTTTGATAAAATTTTGACGTTATCTATTGTTTAAATTGATTGATAAAACTTTTCTAATTACCATTTTCCAATAAATGATTGAAACTCATAAAAAAATCATTCAAGATTTAAGACAAATTACGGGAAACAAATACCTATTGACCAAACAGTGGAACAAACAAACTTATTCTAAGGGTTGGCGCTATGGTTCCGGTGAAGCTTTAGCCGTTGCTAGTCCTGGATCCTTGTTGGAAATATGGAAACTTCTGGAAATCTGTGTTTTGAATGATATCATTGTTTTGATGCAAGCTGCCAACACCGGATTAACGGGTGGTTCAACGCCCTATGGAAATGATTATGACCGCCCCATTGTTATCATCAACACCATACGCATCAAAGACATTCATTTAATTGATCATGGAAAGCAAATAATTGGTCTTGCAGGAAGTACTTTATTTGATTTAGAGAAAAAACTCCTGCCATTAGGTCGTGAACCGCATTCCGTCATTGGTTCCACTTCCATTGGGGCTTCAATTATTGGCGGGATATGTAACAACTCTGGCGGGTCTTTGGTGCAAAGAGGCCCAGCTTATACAGAGATGGCGTTGTACGCCAAAGTCAATGCAAATGGTCATTTAGAATTGATCAACGATTTAGGCATACACTTGGGGAAGACTCCAGAAGAAATATTAGAGAATTTACAGCTCAAAAATTACAAGGCTTCTGATGTTATCAATACAAAAAAGCGGGCTTCAGATGACGGCTATATTGATATTGTGAGAAACATTAATTCAAATACCCCGTCAAGATTTAATTCTGACCCCAGACTCTTATATGGTGCTTCTGGCTCTGCAGGAAAAATTGCGGTCTTTGCCGTTCGACTGGATAGCTATAAAAAGCCGAGAGAAAATAAGATTTTTTATCTAGGTTCTAACGATGCCGACGTGTTTTGGCAAATAAGACGTGACATTCTTTCAAGTTTTAAAACATTGCCAACCTCAGGCGATTATTTACATAGAGATTGTTATGATGCTGCAAAAAAGTATAGCAAGGATACTTTTATTGTATTGGATAAATTAGGGACAAATTTTCTTCCAACCCTTTTTGAATTGAAACGAAGTGTTGATCTCCTTTCAAAAAAAATACCAATACTTCCATCAAATTTGTCAGATAAAATAATGCAATTTTTAGGAAAGCTTTTCCTCAATCACTTACCAAAAAAAATGGAAAACTTCAGGGATTTATACGAACACCATTGGATTGTAGAGATGTCTGACGCAGGTATTGAAGAGGCGCGAAATTATTTTACTGATTTCTTTAATGAAAATGAAGGCGATTTTTTCGAATGTTCAGAGCGAGAAGGACAAAAGGCCATTTTACACAGGTTCACTGCTGCCAGTGCCTTTGGAAGGTATGCGGTTCTAAACGCTTCTAAAATTGGTGGTACCATGTCCATGGACATTGCATTTCCTAGAAATGAAAAAAAATGGTTTGAAACCTTACCAAAGGAAATCGATGATATGTTCGAGATGAAATTGTATTACGGGCATTTGTTTTGTCATGTTTTACATCAAAATTACATTGTAAAGAAAGGGGTCGATACCAAACACTTGAAAAAAGAATTACTTAAATATTATGATTCCCGCGGCGCAGAATACCCTGCAGAACACAATGTTGGTCACGAATATAAAGCCAAATCGACGTTATTAGCGTTCTACAAAGCATTAGATCCTACCAACAGTTTTAATCCGGGTATAGGCCAAAGCAGTAAACTTAAACATTGGAAGTGATGTAATCCAATGTTTGTGAATTTAAGTCCAATTTAAATCAATTTTTAAAGTCTAATTTTTTAATTTTGAATAAATTATTACCATGCAAAAAGATTTAGGGCATTACAGAAAATCTTATGACAAAGGAAGTCTGCATGAGAAAGACGTTCCAAAAACGCCCTTTATGCTTTTTGAACAATGGTTCTCAGAAGTAGACCATCATTTTCCTGAAATTGAAACCAATGCCATGACGCTTTCAACTATGGATGCTAGTGGTTACCCCAAAGGAAGGGTGGTATTGCTCAAGCAATTCAGTTCTGAGGGGTTTGTTTTTTATACCAATTATCAAAGTGAAAAAGGAAAGGCATTGGCATCACATCCAAAGGCTTGTTTGTCCTTTCATTGGGAAGGCGCAGAACGACAAGTTATTATCAAAGGGAGTACCGAAAAAATAGCAGCAGAATCAAGTGATGCTTACTTCAGTTCTCGTCCTAGAGGAAGTCAACTAGGTGCTCATGCATCTCATCAAAGTATAGTGGTTGAAAGTCGCTCAGTAATTGAAAACAACCTTAAAACGTTGGAAGAAAAATTTAGAGACCAACCTATACCTCGCCCTAAATTTTGGGGTGGTTTCATCGTAAAACCTATTGAGGTTGAATTTTGGCAAGGACGTGCCAATAGACTTCACGATCGTATTCGTTACCAACTTCAAAAGGATTTTAATTGGAAAGTTGAACGTCTATCTCCTTAATTATCTAATACTGTGGTTATTTTAAAACTTATATTATAGCAATTGCCTAATTACTTCTAGGCTCCAAATTTAAGATAACCTACTGCGATTGGAGGAATATTTCATAAAAAGTATAAACAATGACGATGGGCGTGCATTTCGCTAGACAAATCTATCCGTGGATACTTTCAGTGCGGCTCAAATCCTTCATGATTTTGGCTTCAAATTCTAAAAGCGCATTCCATTTAGCATCTACTTCGTTGCGATTTCCGTATTGTCTCGCAAAATTTAGAAACATTGTGTAATGGTGGGCTTCACTAATCATCAGTTTTTTATAGAACTTAGCCAGTTTTTGATCGCTTAAATTTTCAGAGAGTAAACGAAATCGCTCACAACTTCTCGCTTCGATTAATGCGGCATAAAGCAGGCGATGCACCAGTTGAGTGGTTCGGCTTCCGCCTTTTGGAAAAAATTTTAAAAGGGCCACTACATAGGCGTCTTTGCGGTCCCTTCCAAGAGTTTTCCCACGTGCAATAATTAAATCGTGTACCATTTTAAAATGGCTGATTTCTTCCTCTACCAAGGCGGTCATTTCTTGGACAAGTGCCGTATACTCAGGAAATCCAACGATAAGTGATATGGCGGTACTGGCGGCTTTTTGTTCACAAAAGGCATGATCTGTCAGAATTTCATCTATGTTCATTTCAGCAATATTGACCCATCTTGGGTCAGTTGGAAGTTTCAGTCCTAACATGGTTCACAAATCTAAATTGAAGGTTTTTTTTAAGTTTTCAATGGCAGGGTTTTTAGCTTTTAATTTGGCAAACTTTTCTTCCGCGGTGTAAGCAAATTCTTTTTCCATTGATTCATTCACTGTAATGTCTAATTTAATGTCAAAATTATTCAAAGATTTTCTTAAAAATTGTAGCAATTCCGTTTGTTGGCGTTCCACTTCTATTTTATTGGTTGAATTTGGAAATTCTAAGGCAATTAAAAAGTCCTCTTTCAGCTTTGGAATGTCAATCTTAAGAATAGCCGCAAGATTATACCGCCCTTTTGCTTCTAATGATTCTACATAGGAACCCCAAGACGCAATCAATTGTGCTTGTGAAAAAGTATCTTTTGGTAAATCCTCTTGATTTATGGCGACGTCCATTTGCCTTATTTGATGGTCTTTCTTACGCTGAATACTTTTTAGAGACAAGCCAGAGGATTGTCTATTGCCAATTGGCATTACGGGACTTTTAACAGTCGTTTTGGGGGGTGTTGGCACCGTGGTTGTGTTTTCTATACCTTCTTTAGGCATCTCAGATTTATTATCTGGGCTGTATGTTTGCTTTGATGGATTATTTTCTTGTACAACAGTAGGGGGCGTTGTAGGCTCAGATTTTGAAAAATAAGCGGCAGGAATTATGAAGTTAAGGGGCTTTTTTTTTTCTCCATCAAAATTGATAGAGGCTAATTTCATTAAACAAATCTCCACCAGTAAACGTTGATTTCGACTGCTGCGGTAATTTAAATCACAAGTATTGGCAAGCGATAGGGCTTCACTAAGGAAACTAGTAGTAGCTTTTTCTGACTGCAATTGATACTTTTCATTGACTGTGGGACCAGTTTCCAACAATTCAAGCGTTTCTGGAGTTTTGGATACAAATAAATCTCTAAAATGAGATGCAAGACCACTTATGAAATGCTGACCTTCAAAGCCTTTGGAAAGCACTTTATTAAATAAAATTAGAAGGGCAGGAATGTTATTATTTAAGATGAGATCTGTGGCCTTAAAAAAAACATCATAATCTAACACATTGAGGTTTTCGGCAACAGCTTGACGTGTCAGCTTTGCCCCTGAAAAGCTTACAACTCTATCAAAAATTGACAGGGCATCGCGCATGGCACCATCAGATTTTTGAGCAATGATGTGTAAGGCATCGTCATCGGCCTCTACACCTTGCTCTTTAGCAATAAGTTTTAAATAATTTTTGGCATCTGCAACAGTGATTCTTTTGAAATCAAAAATTTGACAACGCGATAAAATGGTTGGGATAATTTTATGTTTTTCGGTTGTTGCTAAAATAAAGATGCAATGCTTTGGTGGTTCCTCTAAAGTTTTTAGAAATGCATTAAAAGCATTGGTGGAAAGCATGTGTACTTCATCAATAATATATACTTTATAAGCACCAATTTGAGGCGGAATCCTTACTTGATCTGTCAAATTACGAATGTCATCAACGGAGTTGTTAGATGCAGCATCTAATTCAAAAATATTGAAGGCATAATCTTCATTGTTATCAACCTCACCTTGGCTATTGATCATTTTAGCCAATATACGGGCACAAGTGGTTTTACCAACCCCTCTGGGACCTGTAAAAAGTAAGGCTTGCGCTAAATGATTGTCTTTAATGGCTTTTTCAAGGGTGGTTGTAATGGCCGACTGACCCACAACGTCCTTGAACGATTGGGGTCTGTATTTTAATGCAGATACAATAAATTTTTCCATTGTTAACAAATTTAAATATTCAAGTCTAAAATCATTGGATTACGCAATATAAAATAATGAGGAGTTATCAACAATTTACGTATTTTTGCGGCAAAGCAGATCGCCTTATCGCTGTTCGTTTTACGAAGAGAGGAAAGTCCGAACACCGCAGTGCAGCATAGTGGTTAACGGCCACCAATTGTGAAATTAGGAAAAGTGCAACAGAAAGAATGTACAGGTTAAGCTGTAGTGAAATCAGGTAAACTCTATGCGGTGCAATGCCATGTAAATCAACGCTTGAGTGCGGCACGTACAATGTTGAAGGGTAGGCAGCTAAAGTTTTCTGGTAACAGAAAACGTAGATAAATGATAAGGGCCTTGATGGGTACAGAATTCGGCTTATAGATCTGCTTTTTTTTATTCAAAAAAACTAAAACAATTTCCCCCATAGGTTTTCAACTCAATAAAGTTTTCAATAAAGCTTAAATTGGTGTGTTTGGAGTGCTCGACAATGCAAATGCCATTGGGATTGATAAGTTTTCGCTCGAAAATAGTTTGTACTAATTTCTCAAAATTAGCTTGTTCCAATGCATAGGGTGGATCTGCAAAAATTAAATCATATTTTTCAATGGTTTTTTCCAAATACGTAAATGCATCTAAATTAAATGCTTCAATAGGCATTTCTAATAATTTAGAGGTTTCCTTAATAAACTTAATACAACGACGGTCTTTTTCAATGGCCTGAACGGAAGTGGTCCCACGTGAGCAAAATTCATAACTGATATTTCCAGTACCGGAAAACAAATCTAGTACTTTTAGTTTATCGAAATCGAATCGGTTTGACAAAATATTAAAAAGCGCTTCTTTGGCCATGTCGGTTGTGGGGCGGACTGGCAGCTTTTTAGGTGCCTGCAAACGCCTTCCTTTGTGATTGCCAGAGATAATACGCATTAAATACTATTTAAAAGTGTGAAATTTTGAGTAGAATTGTTTTGCGCACATCTAATGTTTGAAAAACCAAGCATAGACACATGACGGATGTATTTGTAGGCCATGTCATACAATGCGTCGTTTTCTGTTATCGCGCCTAACAAAACGCATTTAAAATGCTCTGGGTTTAATTCCAACTGTTCCGCAGTAAAAAGGATGTAATATATAAAATCCTCTTTGGTTTGGTATTCAAATTGGTTGTACAAAAGTAGATTGTCGTCTTTGACTACGACCAAGTCAAAACAAGAAGATTCAACGTTTACAAAGACTTTTAGCTCCGAGTTATTTTTCTCCAACTGTAGAATTTTATCAATAAGAACTGTAGCAGCATGCTTGTACTCAAAACTTCCAAAACGCTCAAAAATATAATTATTGATATTGACATAGGGGACATAGACCAACATCATATCTTCATTTTGAATGGCGTCGTAGGTTATAAAATCAGTTTTAAAAATTTTTGTGTTGTATTTTAAATAATCAGATAAATGCGCTTCTTCAAACAGTGGTGCAGGGACTAAAGTTTGCATTTCATTTTGATGAATGATTTGAACTTTAGCAAAGGTAGTTTGCAAGCTTTCGTGGGTATTGAAAGCCTCTATAATTTTCTCTAAAAGTACTTTAGGTGTGCACTTTTTTTCAAAATCTTGAGCTATGAAATTAACAATAGAATCTGAGAATGTATCTAGTATCAAAAAAGAAAGTCCACTCAAGCCTGCTTGAATGGACAATACTAAATTTTGTTCCGATATGTTATTGTTCGTTTGAATAATTCTTTGGCCAATTTCCGTTGGTATTTACCTCATCCATGGAACCTACTTTTAAAGTGGGTCCATTTACCCCTTCAACCGACATTACCTCCTCTTCTTTATCAATTAGGTTTTCGTCTTGGTCATACAAAAGTAATTCTTTCGCTACAGAAACTTCGAATACGGGAATATTTAGTCCATTTTGAGGCACATATCCAGTTTCTAATTTGAATATCTGATCGGGTTTCCCAACAGGAACATTCATCATGGTTTTATAGCGTGGATCAATTCCAAATAGCGAATCAAGAACCGGGACAAAACCCAGAGTGTCAATGATAACAATATCTTTGGTGGTGTCAACTCCGTAGCGTTTTGTTAATACTTTATCAATGATTGTAGAATCTCTTCTTTGTGTGATGGTAAATTTTTCATTTTCAATAAATTTGACCAAAGAATCCCAATTGTTTTGGAATTTTCCAGTTACGGTTTTGTGAGCCAGTTGCGAATCTCGTATGTCTTTGAGATTCTCAATGACAATTTTATAGCGTTTTTCCTTTTCTTTATTGAATTGAATTTCTCCATATATTGACATAAAAGTTATGTAAGCCAAAAGAATTATGATTGACCACAAACCAACAAGAATGGCAGATTTGAATTTTTTTGGAATGTATTTATCAATCAACCAAACAATTAGTATTGTTAGAATAATAACAGCAATGATAGAGAAGATGGCCATAGTTTTGTATTAAGAAATATCAATAAGGACAAATCTACAATTTTTTTTTATTCAATAAAGTGAATGCGGCCAAAAATCATTCTTATCTTTGGTTGAACTATTTTCAGCTTTTTAATTCAATGACCGCATCTGAATTTTATCAATTATTAAAATCGGGTTTTCCGTTCATACCAACGGCCAAGCAATCCCTTAGTCTTCAGCGATTATCGGCCTATATCTTTGAGTCTACAAAAGAAGACATCTTTCTTTTGAAGGGTTATGCTGGGACTGGTAAAACCACCATTATTGGAACGCTTGTACAAAATTTATGGAAGGTAAAGAGAAAAGTAATTTTGTTGGCACCCACAGGGCGTGCTGCTAAAGTAATATCAAGTTATGCTGCCAAAGAAGCTTTCACCATTCACAAAAAGATTTATGTGCCAAGGGCTGATAAAAATGGAAAAATGAGCTTCATTCTAGGCCCCAATAAGTATAAAAATACACTTTTTATCATTGATGAAGCTTCAATGATATCAGATGTTTCTAGCCAATCACGCCTTTTTGGAAGTGGTGCTTTATTGGATGATTTGATTCAATTTGTATATTCTGGTCATCAATGTAGATTGTTGCTTATTGGCGATACTGCACAGTTACCTCCAATCAATATTGAATTAAGTCCTGCACTTAATGCTAATAAACTTGAACTGAACTATAATAAAAATGTCACTTCTATTGAATTAGATGAAGTGGTGCGTCAAGATCTTGATTCTGGTATCCTTTACAATGCGACAGAACTTCGAGAATGTATCTCAAACCAATTCTTTGAAAGTTTCGAATTTAAATTAGATGGGTTTAGTGATATCATACGGCTTGTTGACGGCCACGATATTATGGATGCCATAAACGAATCTTATTCTCAACTTGGAAACGAAGAAACAGCCCTAATTGTACGATCTAATAAACGTGCCAATCTGTATAATCAGCAAATTCGTTCACGCATCTTATTCAATGAACACGAATTGACTGCGGGTGATTTTTTAATGATTGTTAGAAATAATTACTTTTGGCTCAAGCCAAGCAGTGAGGCTGGGTTTATTGCCAACGGGGATATCATTGAAGTTTTGGAAGTTTTTAGCATAAAAGCACTTTATGGTTTTCGTTTTGCAGAAGTAAAAATAAGATTGGTGGATTACCCCAAAATGAAACCTTTTGAAACAGTTTTGATGTTGGACACTATTGGATTGGAAACCCCCTCTCTGCCTTATGAGGATGCCAATGCATTGTATCAAGAGGTCCTAAAAGACTTTGAAAATGAAACTTCCGGCTACAAAAAGTTTTTAGGCGTTAAGAAAAATAAATACCTCAATTCACTTCAGGTAAAATTTTCCTATGCCATGACCTGTCATAAATCACAGGGGGGGCAATGGAACACAGTATTTGTAGAGCAGCCTTATTTGCCTAATGGGATTGACATGGATTATTTGAGATGGCTTTACACCGCAGTTACGAGAGCCAAAGAAAAACTATTTCTTATCGGTTTTAGTGATCAATTTTTTGAATCCTAAGCAATTAACACTTCTTTAATTTATGGCTCAAAAAAAAAATGTATTTTTATCGTTAAATTGAATTTAATGATAATTATTGCAATGATTCCTGCACGCTACAGTGCCAGCCGATTTCCTGGAAAGTTGATGAAAGACTTAGGAGGTATGACTGTGATTGCAAGAACTTATCAGGCCACTCTAAATACGGGTTTGTTTGACGCTGTTTATGTGGTTACGGACAGTGGTGATATTTTCAACGAAGTCCAATCTATTGGCGGCCATGTCATCATGAGTCAAAAGGAACACGAATCTGGAAGTGACCGCATTGCAGAAGCTGTTGCGAACATAAATTGTGACATTGTCATTAATGTACAAGGGGATGAACCCTTTACCGAAAAAGAAAGTCTAGAAAAATTAATTGACGTTTTTAAATCCGATTTCCAAAAACAAACTGACTTGGCGTCATTAATGGTTAAAATTGATGACAAATCTGAAATCGAAAATCCTAATTGTGTGAAAGTGATTACTGATGCTAATAATTTTGCGCTTTATTTTTCAAGAAGTGTCATTCCACACCCAAGACTTGATTCAGCTGATGTACAATATTTCAAACACAAAGGGGTTTACGCTTTTCGTAAAGCCTCGCTTTTAGAATTCACGAAGTTACCGGTTTTAGGCCTTGAAGCCAGTGAAAAAATTGAATGCATTCGCTATTTGGAGCATGGAAAGAAAATTAAAATGGTAGAATCTTTTATTGAAGGCGTAGAGATCGACACACCTGAAGATTTGTTGAAAGCGCAAAAAATTTGGACTTCAAAATGAAATACAACCCAAACCACATATGAATTTTAAAAATTTCCCCATGGTTTCAAATGTCGTCTTTGGACGTGGTAGTTTCAGTCAAATTGATGAAATTATTGCTCCTAAACGTCAAAATGAGTTGGCGCCATTTATCTATTTAATTGACGATGTTTTCAAGGAAAATGAAAATATACTCTCAAAAATTTCCTTAGCCTATTACGACTATATTATTTTTATTTCAACAGCGCAAGAACCCAAAACATCTCAAGTTGACGCGATGGTTGAAGAGATCATTCTAAACACCAAATCTGTTCCTTCTGGGATTATAGGAATTGGCGGAGGCTCTGTCATGGACCTGGCCAAAGCAGTCGCTTTGATGCTTACTAACGTTGGCTCTAGTGAAGATTACCAGGGTTGGGATTTAATTAAAAATCCTGCTGTATTTCATGTTGGGATTCCCACCATTTCTGGCACTGGTGCAGAAGTGTCAAGAACAACGGTTTTAAATGGCTCCAAAATGAAGTTGGGAATCAATAGTGATTTCACCCCCTTTGACCAAGTCATCTTGGACCCCGAACTTACAGAAGGTGTTTTAAAAAACCAATGGTTTTATACTGGTATGGATTGTTTTATACATTGTGTAGAATCTCTTAACGGACATTTCATCAATGACTTTAGTAAAAGTTATGGTGACATGGCCTATGCACTTTGCAAAGAAGTCTTTCTAGGAGACCTCGAAGAGCACGACATGCAAAACAAACTAATGATGGCGTCTTGGCATGGTGGGATGAGTATTGCTTATTCACAAGTAGGGGTGGCCCATGCGCTCAGTTATGGTTTATCGTTTGTTTTAGGAGTTAGACACGGCATCGGTAATTGTATTGTTTTCAACCAGTTGGAGGGATTTTATCCAAAAGACGTACCGATTTTTAGAGCAATGATGACCAAACATAAAATCGTTCTTCCAATGGGTATTTGTAAAAACTTAAGTGAAGTTCAGCTTGATAGAATGATTGAAATTGCATTACAGCTCGAGCCTTTGTGGGCTAATGCCATTGGTAAGAACTGGAAAAAAACAATTGACAAATCAATGCTTAAAGCCTTATATAAAAAAATGTAATGACCTGATGTTTTCAAAATTTATATACCGTAAAATATTAGGTTGGAAAGTCACAGGGTTTAATGATTTTCACAGTGTCAAAAAAGCGGTCATCATTGCGGTTCCCCATACCAGTTGGCATGACTTTTATATTGGCGTATTATTACGCTCAGTTATTGGCGTTAAAGCGAATTTTATCGCAAAGAAATCCCTTTTCAATCCACTGACGGGTTGGATGTTTAGGGCTTTAGGTGGGGCTGCTGTAACCCGAAAAGGTAATGAAAGACAAGTAGATGCCATTGCCAGACTTTTTGAAAATCGCGACGTATTTAGAATGGCCATTGCGCCGGAAGGCACTCGAAAGAAAGTTGAGCAATGGAAAACAGGGTTTTACTATATTGCTAAAAAAGCAAATGTGCCCATCGTGATGTTTACATTAGATTTTAAAAATAAAGAAAATAGATTTTCAAAACCATTCTACCCGACTGATGATATCAAATCCGATTTTAAGTTTATGCGTTCTTTTTTTGAGGGAGTTGTAGGAAAAATCCCCGAATATTCTTAAGCTTCTACCATAGAGTGGTAAACGTTTTGAACATCATCGTCGGCTTCAATTTTTTCTAATAATTTTTCGACATCTGCCATTTGCGCTTCCGTCAATGCTTTTGTAGTTTGAGGAATGCGTTCAAAACCTGAGGATAAAATTTCGATGCCTCGGGCTTCTAGCTCCGATTGAATAGCGCCAAAAGATTCAAATGGGGCATAAATCAACATACCATCCTCATCCAAAAACACTTCTTCAGCACCATAATCGATGAATTCCAATTCAATCTCTTCTGGGTCTAATCCCTCCGCATTGATTCTAAAATTACAACTGTGATCAAACATAAAAACAACCGAACCTGAAGTCCCTAAATTTCCGTCACATTTGTTAAAATAACTGCGAATATTTGCAACTGTTCTGGTGTTGTTGTCAGTAGCAGTTTCTACCAAAATCGCAATCCCATGGGGTCCATAGCCTTCAAATAAAACTTCCTTAAAATCGCCTTGACTCTTATCGCTAGCTCTTTTAATTGCACGTTCGATATTATCTTTCGGCATGTTTACGGATTTGGCATTTTGAATGACAGCACGCAATCTCGAATTGTTCTCAGGATCACCACCACCTTCTTTAACGGCCATGACAATGTCTTTGCCAATCCGAGTAAATGCCTTGCTCATTGCCGACCAACGTTTCATTTTTCTAGCTTTTCTGAATTCAAATGCTCTTCCCATATTTGTTATTTACTGAGTTACAAATTTATAAATTATTAAGGGGTTTTAAAAAGCTCGTTCAAGACATCTTGGCATTTAAACTGCAAATACTTTGGTAATGCATTGTATTTTGGTAATACGGCTAGGTAGCGTTCATTATTCGTGGTGTAAACGAATTTATATTTAGCGGTTTTAATTCCCAAAGATCCGGTTAAATCTTTAATAAAATCTTCGTGGTGCACCAAGTCGGTACTACCGCAGTGAAAAATCCCATTCTTATTTCTGTTTATAATATAATGCAACTGTCGGGTCATTCTATCTGCAGAGCATACATTCATGACAAGGTTGGGAAACAGTTCAATAGCGGCCTCTAATTGATGCAGTTGTTTAATTTCCTGAATACGATGTGATTTTAATCCAAATACCATGGGAAGTCTAAGTATGGCCCATTGTTGTTTTGGCAGTTTCTGAAGTTGGTGTTCAATTCGAATTTTAAGATGTCCATAAATGCTATTGCTAAGCCTTGTATCATTTTCATAACTCGGATACTTACTATAAGCATCAAAAACATTGGCGGAAGACAAAAATAAAATTTTGATTTTTGATTGATCTTTTAAATGTTCATAAATATGACGATGGGCTGTGACTTGTGCTGGAAATGGCCCTTTGAGCGCTGAAATTATAAGGGACGGTTTTAGAGATTCAATAAGATTAACGACATCATCCGATTCAAGGCTATATTTGTAGAAATGTTTATTGGATTTAAAGTTATTGCTATCTTTATGATAGGTTCCGAATGTTTTATAATACGGGGCTAATTCTTTATAAATGGAATGGCCTAAAAATCCACTAGCACCCAATATCAGAATACGGTGTTTTTTAGCTTTCATTTCCTCAATTTAGGGTTTATAAAAAGGGGTTTTAACAACAGCGGCTGTAACAATATTTTTCCGAATTTTAATACCAATTGGCGTTCCAACCGCAGTATAATTAGTTTTTACATAGCCCATGCCAATTCCTTTTCCTAGAGAAGGGGACATGGTTCCAGAAGTTACTTCTCCTATTGTCAATCCGTCGGCACCAACGATTTCATAACCTTTTCTCGGAATGCCGCGTTCGAGAAGTTCAAATCCGATTAATTTGTGTTTAACACCTTCTTTGGATTCTTTTTGAAGGTTGTCGGAATTTGTAAAGGTTTTTGAGAATTTTGTAATCCAGCCCAAACCAGCTTCAATGGGGGAGGTGTTGTCGTCAATGTCATTTCCATACAAGCAATAACCCATTTCAAGGCGCAAAGTGTCGCGTGCAGCCAATCCAATGGGTTTGATTCCGAATGAATTCCCCGCTTCAAAAATCGAATTCCAAATGTGTTTTACATCTTTATTCTTACAATATATTTCAAATCCACCACTGCCGGTATAACCTGTTGCAGAGATGATAACGCCATCGATACCTGCAAAATCACCTTCTTTAAAGTGATAGAATTTTATAGCACCTAAATCAAAACTAGAGAGTGGCTGCATGGCCTCAACGGCTGCTGGGCCTTGGATGGCCAAAAGCGAATAGTCATCACTTAGGTTTTTCATTTTTACATTTTCAGAATTTTTAGATTGTATCCAATTCCAATCTTTTTCGATATTACTCGCATTGACTACAAGGAGAAAAGCCAGTTCTTTAAGTCTGTAAACAATTAAATCGTCGACAATGCCACCATTCGAATTGGGAAGACAACTGTACTGTGCTTGTCCAATTGCCAAATGCGTAGCATCGTTGGAGCATACCGATTGCACTAAGTTTAAAGCGTTTGGACCTTCAATTAAAAACTCTCCCATGTGTGAGACGTCAAAAACACCTACTGAATTTCTAACAGTAATATGTTCTGCATTAACACCTTCGTATTGAACGGGCATTTCATAACCAGCAAAAGGAACCATTTTGGCGCCTAAAGCCTTGTGTATTTCGTAAAGGGCAGTTTGTTTCATGAGTGTAAATATAGATTGCTAATTTAAGTAATTTTACAATCTATTTGATACTCATAAGACTGATAAATTTGCTTTGAAATCAGCGTAATTTGCTATGGATATTGCTTTTTTTGGGCGCCCCATGACTGCTTTGATTTGAGGTGGAAACTCAATATCCTCTGTAACAAGGGGTTGTACAACATCTAAAAATTTTGTCGGATGCGCAGTTTCTAAAAATACGCTGTGTACTTTTGGATTTTCTTTCGAATAATTTTTGCAGCCCAAATAGCCAACTGCGCCATGTGGGTCTGCAATGTAACCTGAAGATTTATAAATGGAATCAATGGCATCGCGAGTTTCCTCATCAGAAAAACGATAACCGGATAAGTTAGACTTTAATGTCTCAAAATTGTTGTACAAGGCTTGGATCCTCACGAAATTACTTGGGTTGCCAACATCCATGGCATTGCTAATCGTTTGAACCGTGGCCAAGGGCATATATTCTTTTGAAGATAAATAGCGTGTAACGACATCATTTTCATTGTTTGAAGCAATAAAATGGGGAAACGGAAATCCCAATTTCTGTGCCACCATTCCAGCACAAATATTTCCGAAGTTCCCGCTAGGAACCGAAAACACTAAGGGTTTGTTGTGTTGTTTGAGTTGTTTATAGGCAAACATAAAGTAGAACATCTGTGGCAACCAACGTGCGACATTGATGGAATTCGCAGAAGTTAATTCTTTTTTTGTGGTCAAATCTTTATCTAAAAAAGCTTTTTTAACCATATCCTGGCAATCGTCAAATGTGCCTTCAACTTCAAAGGCTGTAATGTTTTGTCCTAGCGTTGTAAGTTGTTGTTCTTGTACGTTACTGACTTTCCCACTAGGGTATAAAATAACAACTTTTACCCCTTTCACACCAAGAAACCCGTTTGCAACGGCCCCTCCAGTATCACCAGAGGTTGCTACTAATACGGTTACTTCTTTATCATTATCTTTATTAAAATATTCAAGACAACGTGCCATAAATCGGGCGCCAACATCTTTAAACGCCATTGTAGGTCCATGAAAAAGTTCGAGTGTTGAAATGTGATTTTCAATAGCAACAATAGGAAATTCAAAGTTTAGTGTTTCTTTGACTATATTTTTTAACTCTGATTCAGGGATTTCTGAGCCAACGAATTGTTTTATGGCTTGAAAAGCAATTTCCGAATTAGAAAATTGTTCCAAATTTTCAAAAAAAGATGAATCTAAAGGCGTTATTTTTTCAGGGAAATAAAGTCCTTTGTCTGGTGCCAACCCTTTTCTAACCGCAGTTTCAAATGAGGCCTTAGGTGCTTTATTATTTAGACTGTAGTATTGCATGATTTTTTAGGACAAAATTTTAATGCCTTCTGTATTAATTTTTGATATGTGGGTTTCAAAAGGAATGCCGATGTTGGTCATAAAACGGCGTTGATTGGCTTCAACTTTTCTAGCATTTTCTAATCCCTCGCACAAACTAAACAGAGATGGACCAGAACCAGAAATTGAGCATCCCAAAGCACCACTTTCTAAACTTATTTTCCTAAGGCTGTTAAATTTTGGTATCAGTTTGCTTCGATGGGGCTCAATGACAACATCTTTTAGGGATTTACCTATTAGATTGTAATCGGATGTGTGCAGTGCATGTACCAAACTCCCCACATTAGACCATTGTGTTATGGCGTCTGAAAGTGCTACAGTTTTGGGTAATACTGCTCTTGAATCAGCAGTTTTAATTTCAATTTGTGGATGTACAATGACCGCATGTAAAGCCTTAGGGGTAGGCAGTTGAATTACCTCCAAGGGATTGTTTTGTTTGACAAGCGTAAAACCGCCCAAAATGGCTGGTGCAATGTTATCTGCATGTTCACTTTTACTTGCAACGGCTTCGCCGTTCATTGCAAATTTTATGAGGTCAATTTTATCAAATGCATTGTCCAATAAATAATTCATTCCAAAAACACTTCCTGCTGCACTAGCAGCGCTGCTTCCAATCCCACTACCAGGTTTTATCTGTTTATAGATTTCAATTTCAAATCCAAAGTCAACATTCAATTCATTGTACATGGCTAGAGCGGATACACCGGCCACATTTTCATGGACAGCATAAGGCAATTCAAAACCTTCAATTTTGGTGATAAAAATGCCCTTTCGTTGAGTTTTCCTGATAACCATTTGGTCCCCAACCTTGTCTAAACATAACCCCAAGACATCAAAGCCACATCCAACATTGGCCACTGTAGCAGGTGAGAAAATTTTGATTGAATCCATGTTTAAATAGTTGATGCTCTAATGATATCGGCAAATAGTCCCGAAGCAGTTACTTCTGCGCCAGCACCAGCCCCCTTGACGATTAAAGGCTGGTCCGTATAACGATTGGTATAAAACATGACAATATTATCTTTACCTTCAAGGTTAAAAAACGGATGCCCTTCTTCAATGGACTGCAATCCAACTTTGGCTTTACCGTCTTTGAATTCCGCTACATATTTTAACTGCGCATTTTTGTTTTTGGCAGCCTCATAAATTGCTTTGAAAACACTTTCTTGCGATTCTATAAATGTATAAAATTCTTTTACACTGTTAGCCTCCATTGCACCATTGGGTAGAAAGGAGCTGTTTTCAATGGCTTCCATATCAATGGAAAACCCAGATTCTCTAGCCAAGATTAATAGTTTTCTTGCCACATCTACACCACTTAAATCGATCCGTGGATCGGGTTCTGTATAACCTTCTAACTGCGCTTGTTTTACAATGTTTGCAAATTTTTTATCTCCATTGTAATTATTGAAAATAAAATTTAAACTTCCGGATAAAACAGCATAAATTGCTTGTATTTGATCTCCAGAAGCCACTAAATTATTTAACGTATCGATTACTGGAAGTCCAGCCCCAACATTCGTTTCAAACAAGAATGGCGCATTATACTTAATAGACAATTGCTTTAATTCTTGGTAGTAGTCAAGGGCACCTGAACAGGCTATTTTATTACAGGCAATTACAGCAATACTTTCTCTTAAATAATGTGCATAAGTATCGGCAATGCTTGCATTGGCGGTAACGTCTACAAAAACAGAATTTCTAAGATTCATTTGTTTTGCACATTCAAAAAATTCTAATGGAGAAACAGAGGCGCCGGATTCAAGTTTACTGTACCAAGAATCCAAATCAACACCGTCTGAGTCAAATGTCATTTTTTTAGAATTACAAATCCCAACAACTTTAAGCTTTAATTTAAGATTAGTTTTTACGTAATCTTGCTGTTGTTGTATTTGGCTAAGCAAAGTGCTACCAACATTTCCAACTCCAGCAATAAATAAGTTTAAATGTTTTGTCTCAACCTCAAAAAACGATTCGTGGAGGCAGTTGAGCGCTTTTTTAACATCATTTTTAGAAATAACAGCTGTAATATTTCTTTCTGAAGCCCCTTGAGCAATGGCGCGAATATTAACATTGTTTTTCCCCAAGGTACTGAACATTTTTCCGCTGATACCCTGATGGTTTTTCATTTTATCTCCTATAACGGCCACAATTGATAGCTGAGACTCTGAAACAATAGGGTCAATTTTTAAAAGTGAAATTTCATTTTCAAATTCTTTATCAATGCTTTGCTTTGCGCGAACTGCATCATTCTCGGATACACCAACGCAAATGGAGTGTTCAGAAGAGGCTTGTGTTGTGATAATGATGTTAATTTTTTCATTGGCAAGGGTTTCAAATAAGCGTTTTGAAAACCCAGGAATACCTACCATTCCATTACCTTGCAGGGTCAGCAAGGAGATGTCATTGACATTACTTATGCCTTTGATTGGATTGTTGGAACCGTTGTTAACGTTTTGTGTTATAAGTGTACCCGACTCTTCAGGTGCTAAGGTGTTTTTTATAAGAATGGGAATGTTTTTGGTCAATACAGGCAATACCGTCGGCGGGTACAGTACCTTTGCACCAAAATGTGACAACTCTATGGCTTCTAAATAGGATAGTTTTGCGATGGGTTTGGCCTGTTTGACCAGTTTGGGATTGGTGGTGTACATCCCACTGACATCAGTCCATATTTCTAAAGCATCAACTTGTAGTGCAGCTGCAACAATAGCAGCTGTGTAATCTGAACCACCACGGCCAAGGGTTGTGATTTCGTCCAATTCGGATTTCGATATAAACCCAGGTAATATGGTAATCATTTTTGAGTTATTTTCGAAATAAGTTCGAATGTTGTCATTGGTTTCTTCAAATTGAACTAACGCATTTGTAAAACTTGAATCAGTGACGATTAAATTTTGGCTGTTTTTAAGTTGTACATTTAAGCCCTGTTGCTGCATATATTCAAAAATTATCAACGAAGAAATCAATTCTCCAAAACTCAAAAGCTTATCGGTAGTTTGAATAGATAATTCATTGATTAAATAAATTCCCTCTAATAATTTTTCAAGTTCAGATAATTTTTCCAAAACTAAATCTTTTGTCTCTTCTAATGAAGCTCCGGAAAGCAAGCCCTCAATGATTTCAATGTGCTGTTTTTTAATTTGATTAAAATCAGTCTTGTAGTCCAAGTTTCCTTGAATGGCTTTTTTGGATGCGGCCATGAGTTTATCTGTAATGCCACCGACCGCAGAAACCACAACTACAATAGCAGTATTTTCAGCTTTGGTTTTGACAATTTTCGCAACTCTTTGGATATTTTCTGAGGAACCGACCGAAGTGCCTCCAAATTTTAAAACTTTCATTATTAATTAATTGATTTAGATATAAGTGTTGTTAAAACAACTTTTAAACATGGCGAAAACTATGATATAAAGCACCCCAAAGGGGTGATGATAGTGGTGATAGTGGTGATAGTCATAGAGGCTATAATACCAACGAAGAAGAAGGAATTAAAGGTGTTGTTTGATGATATCTCGTTGCGTAAATGCATAACCCAAAAAAATTAATTTCAAAGCTATTGTTTTTAGTGCATTAAAAATAACAAAATTCGAAAAATTACGAATTATTAACCTATGAGGTGAATCTCTTAAAATTTAATCAAAAATTAGTTCAAATTTTAAGATTAATTCAATGAGTTAAAAAAGCTACACGAGAAATTATTTTGAAGCTAATAGTTTTGTACGCACCTCTCCAAATCCAATTCTTAAGTTCTTGTTTTTACAGTAGCCGCGCAATACAACAGTGTCATTGTCTTCAATATAGACACGTTCTAATCCATTCTCTAATTTAACAGGTCTTTCCCCTTTCCATGCCAACTCTAACATAGAGCCATAAGAATCAGTTGTCGGACCAGAAATGGTACCACTACCCATCATATCCCCAGCATTGATGGGACAACCATTGACCGAATGATGTGCCAATTGTTGGGCCATGTTCCAATACATGTATTTGAAATTTGATCGGGTGACAACAGTTTCTTTGGAGTCTTCAGGCTGAATGGCAACTTCTAGATGAATGTCAAAGCTTTTAAGGCCTTTGAACTGTAGGTAGGGCAGTGGTTCTGGGGATTGTTTTGGGGAGGCGACTCTAAAAGGTTCTAAAGCATCTAAGGTTACAATCCAAGGCGATACTGAAGACGCAAAGTTTTTTCCAAGAAATGGTCCTAATGGTACATATTCCCAACGTTGAATATCACGCGCGCTCCAATCGTTAAAAAGCAGCAAGCCAAAAATATAAGATTCGGCATTCTCAATAGAAATGGTCTCTCCAAGTTCATTAGCATCCGTTGTGATAAAAGCCATTTCTAGCTCAAAATCAACCGCTTTACTAGGTCCAAAAACAGGCGTTTCAGAAGCCGGCGGAAGGGTTTGTCCTTTAGGACGTCTGATGGGTGTGTTAGAGGGAATTATAGAAGAACTACGCCCGTGGTAGCCAACAGGTAAATGCAGCCAATTTGGCATCAATGCGTTCTCCTTACCGCGAAACATGGTTCCTACATTGGTAGCATGTTCCTTACTGGCATAAAAATCTGTGTAATCACCAATTTGAACCGGCAATTTCATTTCAATTTCATCCAATTTAAAAAGGATGGTATTCTTGTGTTTGGAATTTGATTTGAGGCTTGGATTGTTGGCGTCAAATAGTTCTGCAATTCTATTTCTGACTGCACGCCATGTTTGACGGCCCTCAGCGATAAAGTCATTTAAAGTGTCCTGAAGAAAAATATCTTGGGTTAATGGAATTCCATCAAAATAACCCAATTGGTGTAGCGCTGCAAGGTCAATGGCAGTGTCACCGATTCGCGTGCCAATGGTAATGACATCATCATTTGTTAAAAAGACACCAAATGGAATGTTTTGAATTGGAAAATCGGAGTTGAGGTCGACGTGTAGCCAAGTTGCACGATCTGGGTTGTTAGCATAATTTGGCATGGCAATGAATGTTAATTAATTTTTAATAAATCTTTATTCAAATATATGTTTTTTAATGTATATGAGTGATGTTATACTTATTTTTGCATAGTGTAATCTATAACTCAAACCTATGCAACGCGACGAAGAAATTTTTGAACTCATACAAGCCGAAAAAAACCGTCAACTCAACGGTATTGAACTCATTGCTTCTGAGAACTTTACAAGTGAACAAGTCATGGAGGCTACGGGATCCGTTTTGACAAATAAATACGCAGAAGGTTATCCTGGCAAACGGTATTACGGCGGCTGCGAAGTAGTGGACCAAGTGGAACAATTAGCGATCGACCGCGCCAAAACTCTTTTTGGAGCGGCTTGGGCCAATGTGCAACCGCATTCCGGCAGTCAAGCCAACACTGCAGTTTTTCATGCTTGTTTAAAGTTGGGCGATAAAATATTAGGTTTTGATTTGGCTCATGGTGGGCACCTCACTCACGGCTCTCCAGTCAATTTTTCTGGGCGTTTATACAACCCTGTGTTCTATGGTGTTGAAAAAGAAACCGGAATGCTTGATTATGATAAAATTCAAGCCATTGCAACGGCAGAACAGCCCAAGATGATCATTGCTGGGGCTTCGGCTTATTCCAGAGATATTGATTATAAGCGTTTTAGAGAAATTGCTGATAGTGTTGGTGCTCTTCTTTTAGGCGATATTTCACATCCTTCAGGATTAATTTCAAAGGGGATTTTAAACGATCCACTTCCACATTGTCATGTGGTCACGACGACCACGCACAAAACCCTGCGTGGCCCTCGAGGTGGTCTTATCATGATGGGTAAAGATTTTGAAAATCCATTTGGTCTGACTTTTAAATCTGGAAAACCTAAAATGATGTCATCCCTTTTAGATTCTGCCATTT
The DNA here is from genome assembly GCA_913031185.1 of uncultured Flavobacteriaceae bacterium. GTDB lineage: Bacteria > Bacteroidota > Bacteroidia > Flavobacteriales > Flavobacteriaceae > UBA3537. Next base: position 60,027 of record CAJWDI010000001.1, read on the forward strand.
TTCCAGGAAATCAAGGGGGACCTTTAGAACATGTAATTGCAGGGAAAG
>CAJWDI010000002.1:0-59368 GCA_913031185.1 uncultured Flavobacteriaceae bacterium
CAAACATGGCCTCTGGCTTTTCAGCTTGGTGGAGCTCAAAATATTTTTGTGCCGTAGCGGTGTTTGCTTCATAATCAGGATGGTTTCCCGTTGAACAAGATGCCGCTAAAATAAAAAGGGCAAGTAATTTAATCGTTTTTATCATCATTAAGTATTTAGTTAATATGCATACAATATAACAAAAAGCTTGGTTTTAAAAGCGCTTTTATTTAAGGACATAGCACAACACATTTTTTATGAGTAATGATGCGGCATTTTTTGTAGTTTAGTAAAAATTTTGAATATGAAAAGAAAAGTAAATGCCGTTTGGAGCGGAGATGGTGCCGATGGCACTGGTGTTTTAAGCGCGCAAAGTGGTGCTTTTAATAACATGCCCTACAGCTTTAAAAGCCGCTTTAAAAATGACGACGGTACATTGGGGACCAACCCCGAAGAACTTATCGCAGCCGCCTTGGCGGGGTGTTTTAACATGAAGTTAAGTTTTGTTTTAAATGATGCAGGATTCAACCCTGAATCCTTAAAAACAGATGCAGTATTAACATTTGAAGAAGGTGTAGTCACGAATATCGCTTTGGTCTTGAAAGCAAAAGTAACGGACATCACAACAGAAAAGTTTGCAATATTAGCCAATGAAGCCAAAGAGAACTGTCCAATTTCAGCGGTCTTAAATTGTAATATCACTTTAGAGGCTAGTTTGGGATAAACCTATTATTTTCATTAAGGCTCGGCGCTCATGAAAAAACAATTTATCTTTTTACTTCTTTTTCCCTTATTCTCACTCGCACAGATTAAGGGCCAAATTGTGGATTCAAACAACTCGCACTTAGAACGCGCCACCTTGGCCTTATTTAAAATGTCTTTTTATTAATTTACAAAAAACTTAACAGCTTTAAGAATCTTAAATTATAATATTGCGTAATAAATTAAACTATATGCAATTAATTAAGACTTTTGTTGTTAAATGGTATCCTGTGATTCTTGCATTTGTATGCCTTTTATACTCTGTCGGCTTGGGGCTTTTGGGCCGTACTGATGAGGCGATTTACACCGCGCACTGGCCAGGAACCATTTTATTATTCGCTTTAACCATTAGACAAAGAAGACGCTAATGGGGTTGGCTATGTTTATTATTGGTTTTGTAATCTTCGTCATCTATGTTTATTTTTTGATCTGGAATGTGTTTTACAGCAGCAAAAAACAAAGAGAGGAGAACGCTTACGGTAAAGAACACGACGTTTTAGACAGCGATGGTATGGGCGACTTTAGCCGGTTCCCAAAAAAATAAACCTTTTGCTAACTTAAAACGCTTTTACATCAACCCCAGTTGGGTGTAAAAGTCAAGTAAATCCATAAAGTCTTGCTCTGCGAAAATTTTACCTGATTTCATTTTAACCAAGGTAACCCCAGAGACATCCACGCGCTTGCCGGTGGCTGGCACACCAAAAAAATCGCCGTCGTGGGTTCCCCTGAAATTCCAATGCTTGACAATTTTATCGCCCTGGCCAAAGGCGTCAATGATTGTAAATTCTGCATCTGAGAAGCCTGTAAGATAATTGTTATAGTAGTTTTTAAAATTTTCAAGCCCGATAATATCTCCCGCAGATGTAGCTACTGCTGTGACATTCTGATCAAAAGAATCGCTATTTATCAACGCAATTTGACGGCCATTAATGACTTTGTCCCAAACGGTTTCATACATAAGAAGGTTCGCTTCCAGCTGAGCCTGATTAGACTCTAATTTAAGGTGTGTCTCCGAGGGTTTTTGATTGCAGCCTATTAAGGTTAAAACCAAAAATAGGCTGGTGCATTTAATTGTGTTTTGTAAAACTGACATGATTTTTTTATTTCTTAAATTTATAAAAAATTTAGAAATGGTAACCGCTTTTGAAAACAATAAAATTTTAGCCCAAGACCTCCCAAATTATGAGGCTGTTTCGGGTACGGCCTTGGACAAGAAGTATTATTTCGTTGTGCTAGTAGGCACTTTTGTTGTATTTACCTTTGTTTCGCTCGGGCTAATGCTGTGTTTTTATTTTTTTGATTTTTTAAAATTCATGCCTTACAAGCAAACCGCTGCCGTGGCTTACTTTGCTTTTTGGGGGCTTTATGTGTTGTATTCCTGGGTTGGATTTAAAAGAAAGAGTTACTGCTACAGAACCCATGATGTGATTTATAACTTTGGGGTTTTTCACAAAACAACAGTTCTAATTCCCTTTAACCGCATTCAGCACATTGCCCTACATCAAGGGTTTTTTTCAAGAAAATTTGGATTGGCCTCACTTCAGTTTTACACCGCAGGAGGCAGCGCCACAGATGTCAATATTCCAGGAATGCCGCTGGACACGGCTAAAAGTTTCAAAGAAGCAATCTCTGAAAAAATTGAAAATTAACATAAAAAATTACGGCCTTTGGACCCATTAATCATTCAGAAATTTTCAGACTTTCAAAAACAATCAGCGATTGGTTCGGTTGTCCTATTTTTCCAGTCTCTTCGCAAAAACAGCTTCAACTTTATCTACCTTTTATTTCCGGCCATTAAGGGAAATGTGCAAATTTCTATATTTCTATTTCTAGGCTTTATCATATTACTTGCCCTTTTTGCTTATATAAAGTACTATTATTTTAAATATAAGTTTGACTTTGATAAATCCGCCTTTGTCATCCACAAAGGCTTTCTTGAAAAAACAAACTTGAGTATTCCGTTTGAAAAGATTCAACAAATAAATATCAACCAGAATTTAATTCACAAGCTGTTTGGCCTTTACGAAATCCAAATGGATACTGCCGGCTCCAGCAGCACTGAGGTAGACATTAAAGCAGTCTCTAGGGCCGTCGCAAATGATTTCAAAATCGTTGCCGAAGAAATAAAAAAAATCGGCTTGTCAACTGCTCACTCAGAGCTGCTGACCAAAACTGAGACCTCTTTTGAAATAGACCTTAAAACGCTAATTAAAACTGGGCTAACAACCCGCTATTTTGAAACCTTGAGTTTGATTGTTGGAGGGCTGTTTTTAGGCCTTCAATTTTTAGACGACTATGAGATGCGTTTCGCCTCAAATCTAACGGACATCGCCAAAGAAGTCAATTACAGCTATGAATTGGTAGCCTTGTTAATTTTGGGGGTCATTGCCACAGTGCTTTTAACAAACCTTGTCACTACTGTGATCAAATTTTACAAATACAAAGCCACGCGCAGTGCTAAAAATTTAGAGATTAAATACGGATTGATTCAAACAAAATCCGTGCTGTTGTCCCCTCAAAAAGTTCAACAGTTTAAGACCACACAAAATTGGTTTCAAAAACTTCTCAGAATTCTTGACATAAAAATTAACCAAGCTTCTAGTGAGGTTTCCTCAATAAAGGATGTTCGAAGCAATGTCAAGGTGCCAGGCTGTACTGCGGGTCAAAAACAGGCCCTATTTGATTTTATTTACCGCAAAACTGTTGGAGAAGAAATTGTTCTAAGACCCAACTTTAGAAAATTCCTTATTAACTTTATCTTTTTTAGCCTTATGCCTTCAACTGGCTTACTTCTAATGCATTTAAATATTGAATTTTTTAAAGGTTACTATTGGCGGGTATTTGTAATTTTCTTTCTAATTATGACGCTATACGCGGCTTGGCGATTTTATAAAAACAACGCCCTTTTCATATCAAAAAATTTCATAAAGTTTCAATCTGGATTCTGGGATGTTACCACCACATACGTCGAGCATTATAAAACACAATCGGCCATTATATCCCAGCCTATTTGGTATAAAAATTCGGACTTAGGGGACCTTTTCATTTTTACCGCTGGTGGTCAAATCAGGGTTCGCACCTATGATTATACCGCCTTGAAATTAATTCTAAACAATCTCCTTTATAATGTTGAGACTTCAAAGCAAAAGTGGATGTAGATTATAATCAACCTGTGGCTTGCTGTTTTTAAATCTGGATTTTTTTTATATCTTTAGGCAAATCATTTCCACATGGAGGCCAACAAAATTGTACTTTATTTTTCTGTCTTTGTCGTTGCGTGCGTGATTGTTTGGCTGTGGGTTCTCGCAAAACAATTGGATGAAGTTTAACCCGAAAACGAATCCTGTGACAAAAAAGTACTTTTTAGCCCTCCCCTTTATTTTATCGTTGCTTTTAAATGGACAAAATTTTGATGCAATTATCACCGAACTGGCCGTCCAACACGAAGCCGAAATTATTGAACTTAGACATTGGTTTCATCAAAATGCGGAGCTGAGTAATCGGGAATTTAAAACCGCAGAAAAAATTTCAGCCGCGCTGACAAAAATTGGTTTAGTGCCTAAAACTGGTGTCGCAAAAACTGGAGTTGTCGCTGTTTTAAATGGGGGCAAGCCAGGTCCAGTAGTGGCCTTGCGGGCAGACATTGATGGACTTCCCGTTAAAGAGCGGGCAGACCTGCCCTGGAAATCTAATATGGTTGGCGAGTACAATGGTGAAAAAGTACCTGTAATGCATGCCTGCGGTCACGACACACATACAGCAATGCTGCTTGGTGTCGCTAAGATTTTATATGCAATTAAAGACGACATTCCAGGCAGCATAAAATTTATTTTTCAACCCGCAGAAGAAGGTGCGCCAGCGGGGGAAGAGGGCGGAGCGGAATTAATGGTGAAAGAAGGGGTGCTAAAAAACCCCGATGTGGCCGCTATTTTTGGATTGCACATATGGTCACAATTCCCTGCTGGAAACGTTTATTTACGACCAAAAGGCATCATGGCCGCGGTTAATGAGTTTCGAATTGACCTTCAAGGGGTTCAAACCCATGGATCAACACCCTGGACCGGCATAGATCCTATTGTAACGGCGGCACAAATCGTAAATAATATTCAGACCATTGTAAGCCGAAGCTTGCCGCTGACTGAGGCAGGCGCCGTGGTAACTATAGGTAGCATTCACGGCGGTGTCAGAAGCAATATTATCCCCGAAAGCCTCTACATGCTTGGTACCATAAGGACCTTGGATGAGGACATGAAGGCCGCCGTGCTTCGAAGGCTAGAAGAGATTGTTTACAATACCGCCAAAGCCAACAACGCTAAAGCAGAAATTACTTACCAAGTCAGCTACCCTATTACCTACAACGACACAGGCCTTTATGAAAACATGCTGCCGTCGCTAAAAAGAATTAATGGCCCAGAAAATGTGCATTTTATGAATGCGATTACGGGTGCAGAGGACTTTTCATTTTTTCAAAAAGAAGTTCCTGGACTCTACTTTTTTATTGGGGGCGCTCAAAAAGGGACAGATCCAACAAAAGCAGCACCACACCATACTCCAGATTTTTATGTGGATGATTCGGCCATGCTCACAGGGGTTAAATCTATGACAACTCTAGCACTTGATTACTTGTCAAAGAAGAAATAAGGGCCAAAAATACAAGCTCAAAAAAAATGTGGTCCCCAGCTTTATAATTGTTCTGCTTGTCATATTAAAAACAAACACTAAGCGTGTTTTTGGTTCATTTTTGCAACCAAAATTTAATATCTTTGGAAAAATCAAAATTTAAACTAAAATGAAAAAAATACTACTGGCGTTACCTCTTTTTTTTGCAATGGGGTGCGCACAACAAGAAAAAGCAGCAGTGCCCACCAACGGATTTGGGCCCTATGAAGGTCAAAGTGTATACTTAGGCGATGAGGCCACTGTAACAGTGTTTAAGGCGCTTGACGCTGCCTGGGCCGCTCGGGATTACACAACCATGAAAAACATGATTGAAGACGGTGGCATGTATATTTTTGAAGACGGACATACTGTTACAACAGCACAAGGGTTTGTTGACAAAATCGAAGCTGATTACCAAGAGTCACTTGAAAAAGAAGTGGAGTGGGGCTGGAAAACAGACTACGCCTTTGCGGCCTACCCAAAGGGATCAAATGACCCAAAAGCAACAAACCAGGAAGGGCAATGGGTCAACGCACAATTTACAGGCAACGATGGTACTTATATTGAGTGGTATCAAATTGTAAATGGAAAACTCAAAATGTGGTATCAAACTAAAGGGAATTTTGTGTTCCCAGAAAATTAAATCATTTTACATTATGAACATAAAAACAGGAAATGTTGGGTTCCACGTCGCTTTTAGGGTGCCAAATGACGACATAAATCGTATGGAGAGCTTTTTAGAAACACATCAAAATTTTATGCGTGAGACACATCATATTGAGGGCACTGTCGAGCCTGTCGTGCTTTGCTACGCCGTTATGAAAAGTCCTGAGTTTAATAACCCTCTTGACCCAAATAGTGGAGAAACAGGACACACTCTTTACGGATTAACAGAAGTTTATAACGGCCCTGAAGGCGTTCAAATGCATATGCAGTTGGGGCAGCAACGGGAGAAAATGTTTGCAGAGCTTGTAAGTCTTACTGGTGCGTATTGCGTGAGTGGAATAATTGGAGCTCCGGTCATAAAATCGATGTAGGTTAATATAGCGGCTACATATTAACAAAAAAACCCGCTCTGAATAGAGCGGGTTTTTTTTAATCGTTAAAAAATAAATTTACATAGACTTTACAAATGGTAAACCTGTTTTTTCATTTTCTACAATCTTTTTCCCAGCTGGAAGGTCGCATGAGTTAGAACGCTCGTCTTTTGCAAAATAATAAATCGTTTGATTTCTTCCGCCTTTTAAGACAACGTCTTTTGTGTGTAAATAATACGTCTTTCCTTTGCTATTTTTGAATGAATATCCCATAATTTAGTTTTATTTTATACCAAATTACAAAAATTACTTCGGTATTTCCAAAAAAATCAACAGATAAATGATGTTTTTTTTAAGAAGTAGAGCTAATTGTTAATAAAATCAATCGTTTTCGCAAAAACTTGCTCCAACTCTAGAGGGATTTTGGGGTTGGTCCAGGGCTGTTTTGTGCTAAAAACATGATTCGCCTTTGAGATAATACAAAGCGTGCTGTGCTTGCTCCACGAGTGTAGCGCTTTGGCCTCTGACAGGGCTACAGATTCATCTTCAGCGCCGTGAATGATTAAATATGGGATTTTCAAGCTGCTCACCGAATTAGAGATGGTAAGACGCGCTTCATGGGCTATAAAATCTTCATAAAATTGGTATGCGTGTGGCATTTGTTGCTGGGTTCTGCCGTTTTTCACGTAATAAACCCCCGAAGCGAGCCAGGCCTTCAATGCCTCTCCTTCTGGAAATCTTATTCTGTAATCACTCACGCCAGCTAGTGTAATTACTTTTTTTATACGCGAGTCTTCGGAGGCTTTAATGAGCACTATGCCCCCGCCTCGGCTGTGGCCCATTAATATTATTGTATTTGTGTCTAAAGCTGGATTTGTGTCGTACTTGGTTGTTAGCCAATTGATAACACACTCTAAGTCTTGAAGCTCTTTGGTATAATTGTTTTGCCCAAAAGCTTCAAGGTCTGGAAAATCAATCGGGTTTTCTGCTGTGCCTCCATTGTAAGAAAAATTAAATTTTAAAAATGCGATGCCCTGTGAAGCAAACGCTTTTGCAAAAAGCGTCCACGCACCCCAATCCTTGTAGCCCTTGTAACCATGACAAAAAATAATGATGGGGGCCTTTGATCTGTTCAGGTTAAAATAGAAATCATAGACAATGGGGCGCCCATTTGGGCCAGAAATTTTATAATTTTTAATCGTACGGAGCATTTTAAACTTTCTTTTCAATAAAATCTTCATCAACATCAAACAATGTAGAAAGCAGTTGTTTGAGTTGAGCCTCAAAAGCCTCTAAAAGTTTGGGGGTGATTTGAGTTTGCTTGTGTGCCCCTCTTCCTGGCTTGTCTTTTTTGGTAAATTTTATAACCCCTGCATTTAAATTTTTAAAAGAATAAATGCCCGCCTCTAGAGGTAAGGGTAAGGCGTTGGATTTGTGTAAGATATATGCATACATTAACAGCTGAAAACTTTTATTATGAGCTTTATAATCTTCAATAAGCGGCGCCCAATCTACAAGATTTAAGTCGGTCTGATTGACTTTCGATGTTTTATAATCAAGAATCCTCAGGGTGCCATCACATGTGTCGATGCGATCAATATTCCCTCTTAGACAAACGGGGAAAGCAAGCTCTGAACTATCAAGAGTCGCATTTATTGGAGCCTCAAGGGCTTTTAATTGAACAATATGCCCCTTCTTTAAAAATTCAATTTCGTAATCTATGAAATTAGAGATATAACGCTTGGCAATTTCGAAACTAATTAAATTTTTACCTCTAGTGATGTCTCCTTTTTTATAAAGCTCTTTAAAAAATTGTCGCACTGTTGGTTCAATCTTTGGCTTGAGTTCCAAAAGCTTTTCTATGTCTAATTGCTGACCCACAAAAGGCTTATAAAATGCTTCTAGTGTATAATGAACCACACTTCCAAAGGTTGTGGCTTTAATGGTCTCTTCCAAATCATTGTTTTCCTTGAGGCCCAAAATCTTTTGATTATAAAAATCAATCGGGTTTCTAATGTATTGCCCCAGAGAAGATGGGGAAAGTCCCCGCTCAGCCAAGGCCTGCAAGCTTTCTAAAATCGGTTTTGTTTTTTTTACGAGCAAAGGGGATGTGCTAATCTTAGGAACTTTCGGCGTCAAAATTTGGTGACGGCATTGGTGATGGTCCTCTAACTCTAACTGAGCAATAAACCGGCTAGGTTCACTTCCTTTAAGGACTTCTGGCTCGGTATTATAGACCAAATGAACCGCTTTCGCACGATGTAATAAGCGATAGAAGTGGTAAGTGTAGACGGCGTCCTTTTCCTTATAAGTAGGCAGGTTGTTTTCTATTTTGACATCAAAAGGAATGAATGAGTTTTTTGTTTTTCCTGCAGGGAGAATGCCTTCGTTTACTGAAACAATGATGACCGTTTCAAAATCCAAGACACGGGATTCTAACATGCCCATTATTTGGAGCCCATTTAATGGTTGCCCTTTAAAATCCAATGTTTCCTTCGTCAAAACGTCTTTGAATAAATGTTGTAGCGTTGTTATAGAATCAACAATGTTATGTACTGCGTCGTAATTTTCGATTTGTTGAAATAGTGCCGAAAATCGATATATATACTCCAAATATAATGTGTTGTTTACGCCTTTATCATTGTACTGTTTTTTTAATTCAAGAAAAAGGCGCAATAATTGTTGTATGGCTGCCTTTGGGTTGGCACGACAAGGTTCAAAAAGAAGCCTTAGGGGCGACTCGGCCTCAGGGGCTAAGGCCAAAAGCTCCTCACAAGAAAGCGCCATAAGGTTGTCACGCCTTATATTATTAATAATATTTTGGCTATGATTGTCTTGATTTGTTTGAAACAAAGGCGCCAAAAAAGGATGTCCCAGAACCCCTATGATGTCCTTGTGATAATACCGCCCGGATGCCGTGATTTGAAGTTTAAACCATTGGTCAATGAATGAAGCTAAGGGGACTTGTGCCAAAGGAAGACCCATAGTTATATTGGCGCTTTTAACTTCTGACGGCAATGCGCTTAAAATTGGTAATAGCAAGTTTTCATCTGCCAAGACCAGTGCCGTATTCTCTAGTTTATGCTGTGTATAAAGCGCACTGATAAGCTCCCCCACATACTTGACCTGGCTTATTTGCTTGGGGGCACCAGTAATATGAATGGTTTTTGGTGTTGTATAGTGTGTCGTGATGCTATTGAATGGGTTTGATTTATAATAGGGCCACTCTTTTTTATAGCGCCGCATAAACAAGCCCGCATCGTGGTAGGGGCTTTCTAGGAACAATTTGTCAGCATCCCAAAAAACCTCTGCTATTTGATGGTGTAAAAGCGCTTGGATGATGCGGGACTCTGCAGCATTTAAAGCATTAAATCCAATGAAAATATGTTTTTTGCGTTTTGTGCTTTGTAAATATGTCTCTAAATTATTAATGGCATTTTTATAAATTAAGCCCTGATATCCAAGGCCTTGATTTAGTAAATATTCCGAAAACGCAGCGTAATACCGCGAAACTTGTTTCCAGAACTTTAAGTAGCCTCTTATCATTTTAGTAGGGCTGGGGTCTAAAGACCAGTGGTTGATCTCTTGAATGGCGCTCAAGTAGTTGAATATTTTTACTGGATCAACTAAATGTCGGTCAATTTCATTAAAATCTTGAAGCACAATGGTGGCCCATTTAGAAAAACGGTCAAAAGATTCAACTTCTTGCTTGGGGGTGATAGAGGTATACAGCGCATAAAATTCGAGCAGCGCCTCTAGATTATTTAACTGTTTGAGTTGTGACACCTCTTCAACAAAATCCTCTACAGAAATGATTTCTGGTAAAAAAACAGGAGAATTAACTTGCTTTGCAAGCTCTTGTTTTAAAAATACGCCCGCGCGTTTGTTTGGCAAAACAAAGGTCAACTCGGAAATAACATATCTCTCAGCGACTAATTTATTTAGAATCTCAAAAATGAAACTATCCATGTTATAAAAATAAAAAACGCCTCGCAAATGCGAGGCGTTTAGAAGTGTTATTTTTTAATGTCTCCGCTTAGTTTGCCAACTTCACCTCTACACGTCTGTTTTGTGCTCTTCCTTCTGATGTATCATTGGAAGCAACGGGTGCCATTTCACCAAAACCGACAGTCGATAATCTTGAAGCGTCAATGCCATTCGTGGTGAGGAAATTGAGCACCGAGCTGGCTCTTTTTTCTGACAGTCTCTGATTAAACTTCTCTGTGTACTTACTGTCCGTGTGGCCCTCAAGTACAAATTTAGTTTCTGGATATGCATTAAGTATAGCCACAACCTCAAGTAGTAGAATCTCAGCATCTTCCAGGATAGAGGATTGTCCTGTGCTAAATGTTACAGGGCCCAATCCTGTTAGCATTTCATTGATGATATCACTAGGGTCTTCCGGGCATCCGTTGTTGGCAACAGTTCCGGCTTCATTTGGACACTGATCGTCTTTGTCTAAAACAGAATCTCCGTCAGAGTCTGGCCATGGGCAACCTCTATTGCCTCTTGGGCCAGCTGCACCAGGGCAATTGTCATCAGCATCAGTGATACCATCGCCATCAGCATCTGGACATCCGGCCAATGCTGGTAAGCCCGCAACATTTGGACATTGGTCTTTGTCGTTGGAAACACCATCACCATCAGAGTCAGGGCAGCCCTCAAACTCAATAGAACCAGGATCATTTGGACAGCGATCATCAGAATCTTGAACACCATCACCGTCTGTGTCTGGGCAACCATTAAACATCTTTAAGCCGGGAACGTCTGGACATAAATCCTTTTTATCATAAATTCCATCACCGTCTCTATCTTTTCCGCCATACCTAAGGGAAAGCCCAATGGAATGACGCCAGTGTTGAGGTAAAATATCTGTGTCGTCTTTATCGACGTGGTTGTAAGTGGTCTGTAGCGTCAAGCCTAGGTGTTCGTTAAACCAATATGACGCGCCTAATGATAAATTGATATGGCCCCACCCAATAAGAGCGTCGCCACTTCCACCGCCATTTGAATTGTAGGGCCCTTCTTCAATCCAAGTGTATCCACCCCCAATTCCCAGGAAGGGATCAATTTTTTTTGACTTTAACAAGTTTGCAAAGCTGTAGTTAAATGAGCCGTCGAGAGACAAAAACATCAATTCACTGGCCAATTCCTTTGAGCCCCATTTTTTTATTCTGTTGTATGTGCCTGTTAGCACAAAAGAAACATCTTTGTCTAAATACCGCCCTAGTGAGAGGTAGGGCAAGCCAACATTCCAATGGTCTTGAACGTTGAAAAATTCATCAAAGCCTCCGCTATGGTAAATATTTGGCCCACTAGAGATGCTGTGGCCGCCTGTTGGGTAAAAATCAACGGCTGATAGTCCGACAGAAAATAACCAAGGGTTGTCTTCATTTTGTGCACCAATTGTAGCCGTGAACACAACTATTAAAAAAGCACAAAAGTTTAATTTAAAATTTCTCATAATATAATTCATTTATAGAGTATAACTGCTGCAAATGTAAGGCCTAAAATTGATTTAACAAATATATCTGATGAATTTTAATACAACAATAAAATTAGTTTTAAAAAAATTGTTGAATTATTACGCCTTAGAAACAAAAAATAAAAGCTGCATATTAGTATAAATATTGACGCTTTGTTGTGGAGGTTTGTTGTTTTATTGTACGATTTTGATCTCTATCCTGGGATATATATAAACCAAAATTTTTTCTGCTACATCATAGCCCATTTTCTGTACAGTTTCCTTGTAATTGTTTAATTGTTCTTGATGCTTTGGGTTAAAATTTCCTGTCTTGTAGTCAATAATCGCTGTGCGGCCATTTTTTTGAACGGCTAAACGGTCTGGAATGATAATTTTTCCACTTTCTGTCAGTATTTCACGCTCATTGTAAGCCTCAACTTCACTGGAGTAGAATCTTTTTAGTTGAGGGTGTGTAACAATTGATTGAAGCACCTTGCTTAACTGGCGTCCTTGCGGTTTTGTAATTAATCCTTGCGCGCTTGACTCTTGGATGGCAATAGGAATGTCGGCTTGGGTGTAAATTTTTGAAAGTAAAAGGTGTACAAGATTTCCCTTTTCAATGGCTTCTACTTGCTGAGGGTCCCACATATAGGCCACTTTTGTGACGATTGAAATATTACGTTCTTTTATGGGGGTAGAAATGAACTTTTTGGGGGTTCTGGTCTGAAATTTTAAACGTATTTCTTCTGGCATTCCCTCTGGCGTTCCAAAAGAGTACTCTAAAGTATTCGCTTGCCATTTTCCACTTGCCTTTAAAAACCCAACCAATAAATCAGAATACGTTTTTAAGACACTTGGTTGCTGATTTTTAGAGGGGGCTTCCCCGATAATATACAATTGGGCCACGGCTCTTGTTAGGGCAACATAAAGCAAATTGACGTTGTCGAGTTCTAACTTTGATTGATGCGCTTCGTATATGGCTTTAGAGGCGTTGTTAAAATGTTGAAAATCTTTATTGTAGTTCATAAGAAAATAGGGGAAATCCGCATCAATATGCGAGGTCGGCACCCATTCCTTGGGGTCTATCTCTTTGTAAATGTTAAGCGCTGCGTAGGGGAATATAACGACTGGAAATTCTAGTCCCTTGGCTTTGTGGATCGTCATGATTTGAATGGCATCTACTCCCCTTGGGGAGATGATGCTTAAATTTTCTTTTTTTTGTTCGTAATGCTCTAAGAACTGGGGGAGGCTTGAGTTGTATTTTAGAGTGTATTCAAAAATAAAATCTAAAAAGAATTGAACGTAGGCGTCAGAGGTGCCTACCAAATCAAATGCGCTGACAATCATTTCAGCTGCTTCGTAAATCGGCTGGCCAAGCGCCTCTTCGTCGTTAAACTGAATGCCCAAAGGGCGTAGCGCTTTAAAAAACAACGCCGGTTTTAAATGCAGGTGTTTAACCCTAAATTCGTGCCCTGCTTGAATGTTTAGGCGGTCTATTAAATAATTTAAAAGTTGCAATTGAGACATGGTGTCATTAGGGTCTAAAATGTATTTAAAAACTGCAACAATAAGCTGAACCTCCTTAGAAGAAGACAACAACAAACTTTGATCCGAAATAATGGGCATGTTTTTTGCCGTCAAATACTCGGCGACTGCAATGCCTTGTTTCTGTTTTCTCACCAATACACAGATGTGCTTATAGTTCGCTTTTTCTGAATCAGCCATATAATTCGAAATCGTTCTAAAAACCTGTTCCGCATAACATAAGTCTTTGTCATCGCCTTTTTGTAAGGACAACAAGTTAAGTTGTACGTAGCCCTGTTTGGTATGAAAGGGGGCTTGACGCGCGCTTTGGTATATTTTTTTGTGTGATGGGCTAGAAAACAGCGTCTGTGAAATATGCTCAAAAAAAGCATTGTTAAAAGCCACAATGTTTTCGCAACTTCTGTAATTAACCGGGAGGTCAAGCACCTTGGGCTGAATGGGAAAGGTGGTTGCGTTGTTGATAAGGTTTATAAATTGCTCGGGGTGCCCGCCTCGCCAGCGGTATATGGCTTGTTTGGGATCTCCTACAAGCAAAACAGACCCCCTCTTGTGGGCAAGTGCATTAGCCATCAGCGGGGTTAGGTTTTCCCATTGCATCTCTGAGGTATCTTGGAATTCGTCAATAAAATAATGGTCATGTTTCTCTCCAATACGCTCGTAAATAAAAGGAGTCGGCTGTGATTTAATTTCTTTGCTTATAAGGCTGTTAAACTCCGAGATTAGAATTAAGTTTTGTTCTTTTTTAAGCGCATTTAATTCCTTTTGAATTAATGTCAATACAGAAATAGGCGTTGTATTTTGTTGTATGTTCCGTAAATATTTTAACCTATAAAGCGCTTTTGTGGTCGTTTCAAACGCCGTTGTTATAAAAGGTCTTATGTGGTCAATCTTCTCCTTGATTTGTGGTGGCGCTTTTTGAGTATAAAAAGCGGTAGTTGTTATGTTTAATTGCCAAGCAGCATCATGTTTTAAATCTGTTCGCTTAGAGGCTAATGCCATAAAATACTTTGGGATAGAACCTCGGATAAAGTCCGAGAACTCCAAGCCGGTTGCGCTCATTTTTTCAAGAACTTCTTTTGCAGCAAAAACTATTTGATCGGACAACAAGACGCGCTCTTTTTCGATCATACGGCTAAATTTACGGAAGGCACTTAGGTCCTGACTTGAAAGAAGGTCAAGGTATGGGGTCGCTGTTTCTTGTGTTAAAAGCTGAGCGGTATTATTCAGGTCTAAAGCAATATCCCAACTTTTGTCGTCATCGGTTTTGGAGAGGGCATATCGAACCAAAACCTCTGTAAGCTCCGAATCGCGTCCCGCTTTGTGTATCAAGCGATCTACGGCCTGTTGCAATAAAAGGTCTTTGTCAAGTGCTACCTCGAAATTCATGGGCAGCTCTAAGTCATAGGCAAAGGTTCGGATCAATTTCTGGTTAAATTTGTCGATTGTGGAAACCTCAAAACTGCCATAATTATGTAAAATTTTCTGGATTAGTGCGCGGGACTTGTGATGAAGGGCCTTGGCGCTAAGGTTTAATTCTTTAGAGAGCTCCAAAAATAACGCATCATTGGATTCTAATATTAAAGGTTTAGAAAAACGCATCAGCGTGTCTAAGATGCGGCGCTTCATCTCATCAACAGCCTTGTTGGTGAAAGTAATGGCCAAAATGTGACGCTGCGGCAAATAGGCCTCAGAGGTTAAAATTATTTTCAAATAGTCCTTGACGATCGTGTAAGTCTTGCCGCTTCCGGCCGATGCGTTATAAATTTTAAACATGTGACGCTTAACTAAATTTAATTTATAGCAAAATAAACAATCTAAATTATATCCCTGTTTATATATAGATTGAAAATCGTAAATTTGAATAAATTAATAACAATAATAAAAAAACACTTATGGCTTTTGAATTACCAAAACTAAAATATGCTTACGATGCCTTAGAGCCTAATATCGATGCAAGAACAATGGAAATACACCACTCCAAACACCACAATGGTTACACTGCGAAATTAAACGCTGCTACCCAGGGAACCCCTCTAGAAAACGAAAGTATTGAAACCATTTTAGACACTTTAGACATGTCTGACAATGGGGTGCGAAATAATGGTGGCGGTTTTTACAACCACAGCTTGTTTTGGGAGGTCATTAGCCCTGTAAATAAGGGAGCGCTTTCTGGAGAGCTGGAAGCAGCTCTAATGGAGGCCTTTGGAACGTTTGAAAATTTTAAATCTGTATTTTCAAAGGCTGCAGCCACACAGTTTGGTTCTGGCTGGGCTTGGCTGTGCGTTCATAAAGGCGGCAAGCTGGCGGTGTGTGCAACGCCTAATCAAGACAACCCCCTAATGCCTGGGGTTGGCTGTGGCGGTACTCCTATATTGGGAATTGATGTTTGGGAGCACGCCTATTATTTGAACTACCAGAACAGACGTCCCGATTATATCGATGCTTTTTTCAATGTGATTAACTGGAATGAGGTCGCAAAAAGATATGCTGCGGGAAAGTAAAAATCTTTTTGATGTGCAAAAAATAAAAAAGGTGAACAGATGTTCACCTTTTTTGCCCCAAATCTACCATGAACTTAACCTACTTATGTTATGGTGAATCAAATATATACTTTAAATGCGTAAGGCAACTCATTTTTAGACGAAATGCAGTTTTATTAGATGAAGTGCGTTTTTTAGTAGGCGCGTTTCTTCTTTCCTTCGTAGAAATTAATGAAGGCCTGGTTGACCACCCGATTACCTCCATCTGTAGGATAGTTGCCCGTAAAATACCAATCCCCTAAGTTCTTGGGACACGCGTGGTGCAGGTTTTCAATGCTTTGGAAAATTATTTTAACTTCAGCCGTAATGCCATCTGCGCTAAGAAGGTTAGCGATTTTTTCAGAAATTTGAGTCGCAGTAAAAGGCGCATAAATTTCCTTTACAAAATTTGCTACTTCTGAGTCCTTATAGTTTTCCTGTGCCTTGCATTTGGTATAGACCTTTTCAATAATTTCGTGTTTTCCTGTATCTTTTAAAAGTGATAACGCAGCACGAAATGCCACAAGCCCCTCCAAATTGGCCATGTCAATACCATAGCAGTCGGGATAGCGGATTTGTGGTGCGGACGAAACAATGACAATTTTTTTGGGAGATAGACGGTCTAGCATTTTGAGAATGCTCTTTTTTAAAGTAGTTCCTCTTACAATACTATCGTCAATGACAACTAAATTATCCTCGGGCTTTATGACGCCGTAAGTAATGTCATATACGTGAGCAACCAAATCATCGCGGCTGCTATCCTCGGTAATAAAAGTTCGCAGTTTGACATCTTTAATTGCAATTTTTTCAACACGTGTATGTGTCGATAAAATCTGAGTTACTTTTTCTGCAGATAAGGCCCTTTTTCCCTTTAATATTTCTTTTGTTTTCCGCTTGTTTAGGTAGATGTCTACGGTTTCAATCATCCCCAAAAAAGAGGTTTCTGCAGTATTCGGAATGAACGAAAAGACCGTATTTTTAATATCGTGGTCAATCAATTTTAACAGCTCTGGGACCAATAATTTACCTAAAAGTTTGCGCTCTCTATAAATTTCAGTATCACTGCCTCTTGAAAAGTAAATTCGCTCAAAGGAGCAAGCTTTGCGCTCTACAGGGGCTAAAATTTGGTCTATAGACACTTTGCCAGATTTTTTAGTAATAATAGCACACCCAGGCGGCAGCTCGCGTACAGAGTCGTAGTCCACATTAAATACCGTTTGAATCACAGGGCGCTCTGAGGCCACGACTATGACCTCGTCATCTTTGTAATAGTAGGCGGGTCGAATTCCTGCAGGGTCGCGCAAGACAAAAGAGTCGCCATGGCCAATCATCCCTGCCATAGCGTATCCGCCATCCCAATTCTTAGCTGCCTTTTTTAAAATTTTCTTTATGCTTAAGCGCTCAGCAATGAGAGAAGAACATTCGATCTTGCTGTAGCCTTCTTTTTTTAATTTTTTATATAGCTTTGCCACGGCATCATCTAAAAAATGACCAATTTTTTCCATAATGGTGATGGTGTCTGTGTAGTCCTTCGGGTGCTGCCCTAATTCTACCAAATTACTAAAAAGCTGACGTACATTAGTCATATTAAAATTACCCGCCAAAATAAGGTTGCGATGCATCCAGTTGTTTTGCCTTAAGAAGGGGTGAACACTTTCAACACTGTTATTTCCAAAGGTCCCATAGCGCACATGCCCCAACATCACTTCGCCTAGGTAGGGTATCATATGCTTATGATTTGAAACACCATCTGTAAGCTGGGGGTTCGCCTCTAAAACCTTATTGATCCGTTCGTTAATTTGTGCAAAAACATCCTGTATGGGCTGTTGGGCTACAGAGCGGACTCGGCTGATGTAGCGCTGGCCTGGATCCATGTTGAGTTTAATACTTGCAAAGCCTGCGCCGTCTTGACCTCTGTTGTGCTGCTTTTCCATGATGAGATACATCTTATTGATGCCATAGAAAGCCGTCCCATACTTTTTCTTGTAATACTCAAGAGGCTTTAAAAGTCTAATGTGGGCAATTCCACATTCGTGTTTAATTGCATCACTCATTTGTGAAGTTGTGTTGTCTTTTAATTCGTTTTTTTAAAATGAGAGTTTGTTTCAAAGTTAGGCATTTAAAAAATAAGTTAAAGCTCAAATTGGGTCAATTTTTTAAAAGCTTGTAAACGGTTTTCTAGGTCAGATTCCTGAAGCTTAAACAGCCGCTCAGGCCCAAATTCTTCAACACAAAACGAAGCCATTGCGGAGCCATAAATCAAGGCGCGTTTCATGTTTTCGTACGAAAAGTCATTGGTTTTGGTTAAGTAGCCCGAAAAACCTCCTGCGAAAGTGTCGCCTGCGCCAGTAGGGTCAAACACCGCTTCAAGTGGGAGTGCTGGAGCCGAAAATACGTTGTTTTCATTGAAGAGCAGCGCGCCATGCTCCCCTTTTTTTATGACCACAAATTTAGGGCCCATTTCGTGAATCTTTCGTGCGGCAACAACCAAAGAACTTTCGTCTGTTAATTGACGGGCCTCCTCGTCGTTAATCGTAATTACATCCACCGCTTTGATAACTTCTAAAAGTTCAGTTAGAGTATTGTCCATCCAAAAATTCATAGTGTCTAATATGATAAGCGCCTTAGAGTTTGTCAGTTGAGAAATTACGCTGGCCTGATTAGCGGGTGCTAAATTCCCTAAAACAACAACACTGGCGGCTTTAAAAGTGTCTGGAACAACGGGGTTGAATTTCGTTAAAACATTTAATTCCGTGGTGATCGTGTCGCGGCTGTTCATGTCGTTGTGGTAGCGGCCGCTCCAAAAAAATGTTTTTTCTTCACTAATGACTTCTATAGCCGATGTGTTTATTTGATGGCGCTGAAATGATTCTAAATATGCCGGTGGAAAATCTCCTCCGACCACCGAAACAATGGCACTTTGAATGTTAAATTGTGAGGCAGACAAACCAATGTAGGGCGCTGAGCCTCCAAGGATTTTATCCGTTTTACCAAAGGGGGTTTCAATGGCATCAAAAGCAACAGTCCCAACGATCAAAAGCTTATTCATTAAATACGATAAATATTAAAGCGCAAACTTACACAAAAATTAGGGTTAATAAAACAAATTATTCAGGAATCCCAAAGCTCATTTTCTTCCAAAGTCTGCCGGAATTTCTCCCCAAGATTTTGTTTCCCATTTCACAATTTTTGTTGAAAACGTATTACTTTTTAACCATTGTTCTGCGCGTTGTATAAGCTCAAAAAGTGGTTGATTTTCCAGGCTGCGATCTAGTTTTGTGTTACATTTCTTTTTTAAGACCCAAGTCATGGCGGTCTTAGAGTCCGTATACAGAAGCCGCTGGCTTTTTATCTTCTTTAAGTAGGCCAGCCCATGCACCAAGGCCAAAAACTCACCGACATTGTTTGTGCCTTTTTGAAAAGGCCCCTTATGAAATAGTGTCTTTTTAGTTTGAGTGTCCACACCTCTATATTCCATAATGCCTGGATTTCCACTTGAAGCTGCATCTACCGCTATAGACGCTAAATTGGGCTGGCCAATACTTTTTATATTTTTTGAACAAATAACTGCTTTTGACTCTTTACGCTTTTCAATATAATCAGTATACAAACCCTGGAAAGCCTTCTCGGCCATGGCTTTTGTTTCAAAGGATTTATACTGAGCGCCCTGATAATTTTTGATTTGCAGCTGACACGCGCTCCAAGATTCAAAAACGCCTGTCTTGTGTCCTTTCCAAACCGTATAATATTTTTGCTTAGACTTAGCCATTCGTTACAATGAGCTTTTTAATAATTTTTGGAAAGTATTGTTGTTCTAGGGCGTGTACTTTTTTTGCTAAATCTTCGGCGGTGTCCCTTGGCAAAACAGGGCACTCTGCTTGAAAAATTACAGCACCATCATCATAATGTTCATTTACATAATGAATTGTAATGCCGGACGATTTTTCTTTATGTTTTATAACGGCGCGGTGGACATGTTCCCCATACATCCCCTTACCGCCATATTTAGGCAAAAGTGAAGGGTGGATATTAATGACTTTGCCGCCAAAATGGCCCAACAGCGCTTTGGGAAATTTCCATAAAAACCCCGCCAAGACAATAAATTCGATTTCATGGCTTAAAAGCGTATTTAAAACCCCTGTTTCACTTTCAAGTTGCGCGCTGTCAAATACGCAAGTCTGCACTTGGTGTTGCTTTGCGCGCTCTAAAACAATGGCCTTGGGGTTGTTGGACAAAACCAAGACCACCTCAGCGCTGTTGTCCTTTTCAAAAAAGGCAATGATATTTTGAGCATTCGTCCCTGAACCAGACGCAAAAATTGCAATTTTTTTCATAAAACCGATATTGGGTGATAGTGATTTACAAAAAAACTAATTATATTTTAAATCTGGGGATTATCTGTGAGAGAAATACACAATCTTAATAACAGGCCATACATTTTTCCCTTATTTATACATTTTAAAATAAAGTTTTTTATTTTTGCATCCTAACTAAAAATTAAAATTAAATATTATGTCAGACATTGCATCTAGAGTAAAAGCGATAATCGTTGACAAATTAGGCGTTGATGAAAACGAAGTAGTAACAGAGGCAAGCTTTACCAATGATCTTGGGGCGGACTCGTTAGATACTGTTGAATTAATTATGGAATTTGAAAAGGAATTTGACATTCAAATCCCAGACGACCAAGCAGAAAATATTGCTACTGTTGGTCAAGCTATATCTTATATAGAGGCCGCAAAATAGTAATCCCTAATAATTTTATGAGTTTAAAGCGAGTTGTTGTAACAGGCCTTGGGGCCTTAACGCCTATTGGTAATAACAAAGACGACTACTGGAAAAACCTTCTAAAAGGAAAAAGTGGTTGTGCGCCCATTACCTATTTTGACACGGAACATTTTAAAACAAAATTTGCTTGTGAACTAAAAGACTACAATGTTTCAGACTTCTTTGATCGAAAAGAAGCTCGAAAAACAGACAAGTTTGCTCAATATGCTATGGTAGCTTCATCAGAAGCTATATCAGATTCAAAACTTGATTTGGAGTCCGTTGATAAATTTCGCGTTGGTGTCATCTGGGGTGCTGGAATTGGAGGCATTGACACTTTTCAAACAGAAGTTTCTAATTTTGCAACCGGCAATGGCATGCCAAGGTTCAACCCTTTCTTTATTCCTAAAATGATCGCTGATATTGCGCCGGCTAATATTTCTATCAAATATGGTTTTATGGGCCCAAATTACACCACTGTTTCAGCCTGTGCTTCTTCGGCTAATGCCATAATTGATGCGCTCAACTACATTCGTTTAGGGCATTGTGATGTCATTGTTACTGGGGGGAGTGAAGCCACAATCAATGAAGCTGGTGTTGGGGGCTTTAATGCCATGCATGCGCTATCAACGAGAAATGAAAGCCCGGAAACAGCTTCCAGGCCTTTTGATGGAACTCGAGATGGCTTCGTCCTTGGAGAAGGCTCTGGTGCGCTCGTGCTGGAGGAGTACGAACACGCTAAAGCGCGTGGCGCAACCATTTACGCAGAACTCGTCGGGGGAGGGCTTTCTTCTGATGCTTACCACATGACGGCACCTCACCCCGATGGAATTGGTGTCACTGCAGTAATGAAAAACTGTCTTGCCAATGCGGGCTTAAAGCCAGAAGATGTTGACGCCATAAACACCCATGGAACGTCTACCCCACTAGGCGACGTTGCGGAGCTTAAGGCCATCAAAGAGGTCTTTGGGGGCCACGCCAAGCACATAAACATCAACTCCACGAAATCAATGACAGGTCACTTGTTGGGTGCTGCGGGTGCCATTGAGGCCATCGCTTCTATACTGTCAATCAAACACGGAATCGTGCCGCCTACAATCAACCACACGACTCCAGACAACAACATTGACCCCGAGCTCAATCTAACGCTCAATAAAGCTCAAAAAAGATCTGTTGATGTCGCATTGAGCAACACCTTTGGCTTTGGAGGACATAATGCTTGTGTGGTGTTTAAAAAATTAGACGCATAGGCTTTGAATTATATTCAAAATATATTCAACGCTAGACAAAACAAAAACAATCCTCTACTCTCTGCGCTAAAGCCCATTCTTGGCTTTCACCCAAACTCACCAGAGTTGTACAAAAGGGCCTTTACCCATCGCTCAACAAATTTAAAAGACGCTCAGGGTAACGCCTTTAATTACGAGCGTCTAGAATATGTTGGAGATGCGATCCTCGGAGCTATAATCGCAGAGTATCTGTACAAAGCAGTGCCTGGTGCAAACGAGGGGTATCTAACAAAAATGCGATCAAAAATTGTAAGTCGGGGCTACCTCAATAAAATTGGAAAGGAAATGGGGCTTATGGCGCTCATGAAGTCAAACTTGGTTCCCTCAAGATTTGGTCAAAACACACACGGAAACCTTTTGGAAGCCCTTGTAGGGGCTGTTTTTCTAGACAAAGGTTTCAAGCCTTGTAAGCGATTTATTCACAAAAGCATCATCAATCCTTATGTTGATCTTTCAATGTTGGAGGGCAAAATCACAAGCTACAAGGGTTTGCTAGTAGAATGGTGTCAAAAAGAAAAAAACACACTTCGGTTTAACTGTGAACACGACGATGGCGTTGAGGCTTTTAAGCATTTTTCTGTATCGCTTCTGATTAATGACAAAATAATTGCTAAGGCACGAGGAACCTCTAGAAAAAAAGCTGAAGAAAAGGCCTGTCAAAGGGGATATTTTGCGTTGCAAGACAAAATTAAATTGTAGATTAGGTGCGCTGCAGTTGTTCGGTTTCAATCCTTTTCGTAACATTTAGCCTTGAGACAAGGCTCCCACACCCTATTATTGTGCTTTTATCTCTATATTTACATAATTCTTTAGCTAATTTATGGCCATACACAAGCTCGACTTAAATGATTTTCAGGATGCTGATTATTCTCTATATGCAATTCATGCTGACGTTGAAGACTACCGTTTGGCACACGCCATAAATTTGAGATTAAAGACCCGTCTGAAGCGCCTAAAAGATCTTGACTTCAGCAACTCAAAAAACTTGTTTTTTTCGCTATTCGAATGGGAAAATTCTGCCCTAAAATCTCAATGGAACTTGATAAAAAACAGTTGTCAAATTGAACTTGAAAGTACGGGGCAAGGGCTCTTTTCAAATCGAGAAGAAAAAAATTATCAAACCATTCGCCTTTTAAAAGAGCACGCCGCTGTTGACTATTTCTTAAAAATTAGCGGGAGCTGTTCTTCTGAGAAGCGGACCCTTGAAGCCCTAAGTGAAATTCCACACATCAGTCTTGCATATGCCGTTAAAGTTAATGCACTAAAATCAAAAGAATACTTAATAATAAATTGATGTCACACAAAAGAAAAAAAACAAAAATTGTTGCCACTTTAGGCCCCGCTATTTGCGGTAAAGAAATGTTGTTAGATTTGGTTGCGACTGGTGTAAATGTTTTTAGAATCAACTTTTCACATGCCGATTATAAAACCGTTGAAAACAACATCAAAAACATAAGAGCCATCAACCAAGAGCACGGGTATAATGCTGCTGTCTTGGCCGATTTACAGGGGCCAAAACTAAGGGTTGGCGTTATGAAAGACAATGTAATTGTTTCTCCTGGTGACGAAATTATTTTTGCAACAGGCGAGCGCTTTGAGGGCACTAAGGATCGTGTTTTCATGACCTATAAACGTTTTCCGATGGATGCGAAAGCAGGAGAAAAAATATTGTTGGATGACGGTAAACTGATTTTTGAAATCATTTCTACTAATAAAACAAATGAAGTAAAGGCAAAAGTGATTCAAGGCGGCCCGTTAAAGTCTAAAAAAGGAGTGAACCTTCCAAACACCAATATATCACAACCTGCCCTTACAGACAAAGACAAAAAAGATGCACTATTTGCCATTGAGCAGGAGGTCGATTGGATGGCGCTCTCATTTGTGCGAAACCCTGAAGATGTTAAAGAGCTTGAGGCGATTATTTCTGAACACAGCAGTTATAAAATTCCTATCATTGCCAAAATCGAAAAGCCTGAGGCGGTAACAAACATCGATGCCATTGTAAAAAGTTGCGATGGCTTGATGGTCGCTAGGGGGGACCTGGGTGTGGAAATTCCCGCCCATGAGGTGCCGCTCATTCAAAAAGAGTTGGTTTTGAAGGCGAAAAGCGCAAGAATTCCTGTTATTATTGCGACACAAATGATGGAGTCTATGATTGACAGCTTGACCCCTACAAGAGCAGAGGTTAACGACGTAGCCAATTCGGTCATGGACGGGGCTGATGCGGTCATGCTTTCTGGGGAAACTTCTGTTGGGCAATATCCTGTCGAGGTGATTCAAAAAATGTCCGATATCATAAAGTCTGTAGAGAACTCAGAGCTCATTCATGTGCCTCAAAAACACCCACACGTCAAAACAAAGCGCTATATTACAAAATCAATTTGTTACCACGCCGCACACATGGCGAATCAAATCAATGCGAGGGGGATTTCAACTTTAACAAACAGCGGTTATACCGCCTTTCAAATTTCTGCCTGGAGGCCTCAAGCACATATATTGGTCTACTCGTCTAACAGGCGCATCATCCCGCAGCTAAATTTGCTTTGGGGGGTTCGTGCGTTTTACTATGATAAGTTTGTTTCAACTGACAAAACCTTAGAGGATGTCAATAAAATGGCCGTTGAAAGGGGATATTTAGAAGTGGGAGATATGGTCATTGGCCTTGCTGCAATGCCCATGGACAGCAATGGCATGGTCAACACGCTTCGCGTCACGCAAATTAGTGCCTAAGCAACATTTAAAATTCAAACTTTAATTGAAATGAGACGTCTTTTTTAACGTCCTTTTTTAAACTATTTGCGTTTAGGTTTGATATTGATATCCCAACAAGGCGTACCGAATTCTGAAGCTTTTCTTGAAATAAAAGTGCCTTTGAATATTCTAGGATTACCGCTTTTTCGCTGATGTAATAAGGAAGGGTTTTGGAGCGTGTCTGTAAACTAAAATCGCTGTATTTGATTTTCAAAGTGAGTGTCTTTCCTGCAATATTTATGCGCTGTAAGCGCTTGGATACCTCTGTAGCGATTTGATCTAATTTCTCAACCAAAAAAATTTCGCTAGAAAGGTTTGTTGAAAATGTCCGCTCTGCGGCCAATGATTTTCGCCTGCGATTGGGCCTTACCGGGCTGCGGTGAATTCCTCTAACAATCTCGTAATAATAAGTCCCAGACTTGCCAAAATTTTCTTCCAAAAAAGCAAATGGCTTTTGCCTTAAATCCAGCCCGGTGAAAACCCCTAAATCATACATTTTCTTCGCTGTAACTTTACCAATGCCATGGAATTTTCGAATTTCCAAAGCTTCCAAGAACCCTAAGACCTCCTCTGGAGGTACTGTTTTCTGTCCGTTGGGTTTGTTGTAATCGCTTGCCACTTTTGCTATAAATTTATTTACGGAAATTCCTGCAGAAGCTGTTAATCCTATTTCTGATTTAATTCTTGATCTTATCTCAGTTGCTATGACAGTTGCGCTTTGTAGGCCTTTTTTGTTGGTTGTAACATCAATATAAGCTTCGTCCAGCGAGAGTGGTTCTACCAAATCGGAATACTCTAAAAACAAGGCCCGGATTTTGGTAGATATTTCTTTATAACGCTCAAATCTAGGGGGGACGAAGATCAGATCTGGGCATAATTTTTTAGCCAAGGCGCCAGAAATAGCACTTCGAACACCAAATTTTCTTGCTTCATAGCTTGCGGCGCTTACAACGCCTCGCTTACTGGACCCCCCAACGGCAATTGGTAATCTCTTTAACTCAGGACGGTCCATTTGTTCTACTGCGGCATAAAACGCATCCATGTCTACATGAATAATCTTACGAATTGGTAAATCGTCAAACATGCAGTAAATTTAACGCTTCTAAACAACAGTTGCTCAGAATGGTTGAAATCGAACGTAAATTTTTAGTAACCTCGGATAGCTTTAAGCGACAAGCCTCTGTAACACACCAAATTGTTCAGGGTTATTTGAGTACCGATCCTGGCCGCTCTGTGCGGGTCCGGATTCAGGGCGAAAAGGCTTATTTGACCATAAAAGGTGCCGCCGTAAAGCACAGCTTTAGCAGGTTTGAATGGGAAAAGGAAATTGCCCTAGAAGATGCAGAAGCGCTTATGTCGCTTTGCTTACCAAGGACCATTCAAAAAACAAGATATTGCGTTGAATTTAGTGGTCATCTTTTTGAAGTTGATGTTTTTGAGGGCGAGAATACCGGGCTTACCGTGGCTGAAATTGAACTTAAAAACGAGTTAGAGGATTTCGAGAAGCCAAAGTGGTTGGGCAAGGAAATTACCGGCATTAGAAAATATTACAACGCACAATTAAGTCAAAAACCTTTCGCGGAATGGTAGGCATTAAAAAATTAGCTTAACTTTAAGTTCTGTGCACAAAAATCACAAACAGTTATGACAAAATCAATAGAAATTAAATCCGTCCTAAAAGCGCTTAACATCGAGGCGCAAAACGCCGGCACTTCAACCGGCTCCAAATGGACTTCTTCTGGGAATAATATAAACTCTTTCTCCCCAGTTGACGGTGCTAAAATTGCCGCCGTTTCCACAACCTCTTTAGAAGAATTTGAGGCCCTTATGAAAACGGCTTCAACAGCCTTTAAAACATGGCGGTTGATACCCGCACCTCAACGTGGGGAAATTGTACGACAATTTGGAGAACGCCTTAGGGCGCTTAAATATCCACTTGGAAAATTGGTGTCCTATGAAATGGGAAAAAGCCTTCAGGAGGGGCTTGGCGAAGTACAAGAAATGATTGACATCTGTGATTTCGCAGTAGGCCTTTCTCGACAACTACACGGCTTAACTATGCACTCTGAGAGACCTGGTCACAGAATGTATGAGCAATACCACCCCCTAGGAGTGGTCGGGATTATTTCAGCCTTTAACTTCCCTGTTGCAGTATGGGCTTGGAACACTGCGCTGGCATGGATTTGTGGAGATGTGTGTGTTTGGAAGCCCTCAGAGAAAACCCCTTTATGTGGTATTGCTTGTCAAAAAATTGCCGCAGATGTGTTTTTGGCAAACAACCTTCCCGAAGGAATTTCTTGTCTGATTAATGGAGATTACACTGTTGGGGAGTACTTGACAAAAGACAATCGAATTCCGCTTATTTCGGCCACTGGCTCAACCCGAATGGGTAAAATTGTTGCCAAAACAGTCGGCGAGCGCTTGGGGAAATCTCTTTTGGAATTAGGAGGAAACAATGCCATTATTGTAACACCGGACGCCGATATTAAAATGACCGTGATTGGGGCTGTTTTTGGCGCTGTTGGAACGGCAGGTCAACGCTGCACCTCCACAAGGCGCCTTATCATCCACGAATCTATATATGATAAGGTTAAATCTACCTTGGTAGATGCCTATGGCCAGTTGCGTATTGGAAATCCATTGGATGAAAATAATCACGTGGGCCCACTGATTGACAACGATGCCGTCAAACATTACTTAAAAGCTCTTGAATCGGTAACCGCTGAGGGTGGGAAAATTATTGTTGAGGGCGATGTGCTTGAAGGTGAGGACTACAAAAGCGGATGCTATGTAAAGCCTGCTATTGCAGAAGCGAAAAACAGCTTTAAGATTGTACAACATGAAACGTTTGCGCCTGTTTTATATCTTTTAAAATACTCCGGTGGGATTGAAAATGCTATTGAGATGCAAAACGGCGTGGCGCAAGGACTATCTTCGGCAATAATGACAAACAACCTAAGGGAGGCAGAACTTTTCTTATCACAAGCCGGCAGTGACTGTGGAATTGCTAATGTCAACATCGGCACCTCTGGTGCGGAAATTGGCGGGGCTTTTGGGGGAGAAAAAGACACCGGCGGCGGCAGAGAGTCTGGAAGTGATGCTTGGAAAATTTATATGCGAAGACAAACCAATACCATCAACTACACCACCAGCCTACCGCTTGCCCAAGGCATTAAGTTCAATCTTTAAGCCTAAGTGTTTGGTTTGAATAAAAAAGTCACTTAAATAAGTGACTTTTTTTACTATAAGAGGTCTAATCTCAAGACCCTTTCGTGGCTTTTGTGGGCAACAAGCGTCAAAACTCCAAATAAAAAAACATGTCCCCAAAACAACTTTTAATTTATTTATTGAGCCCTTACACGAGGATGTATAGGTTTTCTAAGAGCCCTCAAGACGATCTAACAATTATTAAAGGAATTGGGCCTAACATTCAACGGTTATTTTACCACAACAACATAAAGAGTTGGAAGTCGCTCTCAGAATGTAGTGTTCAAAAGTGCCAATCCATATTAGACGCTGCCGGCGAAACTTACAAAATGCACGATCCTAAACACTGGCCAAATCAAGCCCGAATGGCCTATAAAGGACACTGGAAAATATTGCGCGTGTGGCAAAAAAACAACTTTTGATAGACAGGGGGGGGGTAATCATTTTATTGGCGGTAGTGCTTAAGCCGCGGAAAGCCGATAAGGTTTAACTGTAATAAATTGAAAAAATATTACTTTTGGCATGATTTTTAGAGCATAATTGAAAACTAAATGGGTTTTTCGTCTGAAAAAATTCTTTATTTTTAACCAATTATTAATAACAACATTAAGAAGTTTAATTTTATAAATTTTGAGGTATTTATAAAGACCAAAGACAGAGTTAAATATGGAAGAACAATCTAAATCTATTGACATTAAGGCGATTAATGAAAAAATTGAAAAACAAAGC
Organism: uncultured Flavobacteriaceae bacterium; assembly: GCA_913031185.1. GTDB lineage: Bacteria > Bacteroidota > Bacteroidia > Flavobacteriales > Flavobacteriaceae > UBA3537. Next base: position 28,709 of record CAJWDI010000002.1, read on the forward strand.
GCCTTCGTTGACCTCCTAACGCTTGAAATGAACAAGGTCATTGTTGGCCAAAAGCACATGATCGAACGGCTATTGATTGGTTTGCTGGGTCAAGGCCATGTTTTGCTTGAAGGGGTGCCGGGACTGGCCAAAACTTTGGCGATAAATACCTTGTCTCAAGCCGTTGCGGGCAGCTTTAGCCGCATTCAGTTTACCCCAGATTTGCTTCCTGCCGATGTCACGGGAACCCTTATTTACAATATGAAGGCCAATGATTTTACAATTAAAAAGGGTCCTATTTTTGCAAATTTTGTCTTGGCGGATGAAATAAACCGAGCCCCTGCTAAGGTGCAGTCGGCGCTACTGGAAGCCATGCAGGAAAAGCAAGTAACTATTGGAGATGATACTTTCGTTTTAGACAAGCCCTTTCTGGTAATGGCGACCCAGAATCCTGTTGAACAAGAAGGTACTTATCCGTTACCTGAAGCACAAATAGACCGTTTTATGCTAAAAACCGTCATTGATTATCCAAAGTTAGATGACGAACAACATATCGTACGTGCAAATTTAAACGGAGCTTTTGAAAAAATTAAGCCCGTCGTCAAAATCAATGAAATTTTAGCGGCACAAAAAGCCGTCCGTGAGGTCTATATGGACGAAAAAATTGAGCGGTATATACTAGACATTATCTTTGCGACCCGCTATCCGGAGCGTTACAATTTGGCTGATTTAAAGCCGCTAATTTCATTTGGAGCCTCTCCTAGGGGGAGTATAAACTTGGCGACCTCAGCAAAATGCTATGCCTTTATAAAACGCCGAGGCTATGTGATCCCTGAAGATGTACGTGCTGTTGTTCTAGACGTGTTGCGCCATCGTGTTGGAATCACCTATGAGGCAGAGGCAGAAAATATTACGTCTGAAGACATTGTAAATAAAATTATAAACATCATTGAAGTGCCCTAAGCGCCTTTTTTTTGAGCCGCATTTAATCGGTCATAAATTCCCTAAATGGACACGAAAGAGTTATTACAAAAAGTTCGTAAAATTGAGATCAAGACGCGGCGACTTTCCGACCATGTTTTTGGGGGCGAGTACCATTCTACATTTAAAGGCCGCGGAATGACTTTTTCTGAAGTCCGCCAATACCAATATGGCGATGACATTAGAAATATTGACTGGAACGTGACCGCGAGGTATAACGCACCTCATGTCAAAATATTTGAAGAAGAGCGTGAGCTTACTATGGTATTGGCGGTGGACGTTTCTGGCTCAAAACAATTTGGGACTCATGAGCAATTCAAAGATGAATTTGTGACAGAAATTGCTGCCACACTTGCGTTTTCGGCGACCCAAAACAATGATAAAATTGGTCTGATTCTTTTTTCGGATGAGGTTGAACTTTTTATACCGCCAAAAAAGGGCCGTTCTCACGTGCTCAGGATCATTCGTGAACTTCTTGAATTTAAACCAAAAAATAAAAAGACAAACATTGCTGAAGCGCTTCGCTTTTTGTCAAGCGTAATGAAGAAAAAAGCCATTGTTTTTTTAATCTCTGATTTTATGGGCACAAACTATAAACGGAATTTAAAAATCGTCGCAGGCAAGCACGATATCACGGGCATTCGAGTTTATGATAAAAATGAAGTTGAAATTCCAAATTTAGGCGTCGTTCAAATGGTAGACCAGGAAACGGGGAAATCCTTTTTGGTAAATACCGCACTTAAAAGCGTAAGGGAAAAATACGCGAAACGCCAACGTAATCGAGTTGATTACTTTCAAGACAACTTTAAAAAGGCTGGAGCTGGTTTTTTAGACTGCCGAACAGACGAAAGTTACGTTAAAAAATTACTGGGCTATTTCAAGCAAAGATAACTCTCAAATGTCAAAAGAAATAAAATCATTATTAAATTCCCTAAAGCACCATTGGAGCTTGCTTGGGCTTGTGCTTTTTAGCTTTTCTGTAAATGCTCAAATTAAGACATCCGTAGATTCTACAGCGATTAAAATTGGGGAGGCCTTGTCATATGCCTTGGAGGTAGAAGTGGACAGCGCGGCCATGGTTGTATTTCCAAAAAGCCCAACTTTTGGCGCAATGGAGGTGGTAGAAAATTATAAAACTGATACCTTGTCAAATACCCTTCGGCTTAGGCTATTAAAGAAATATCGGCTCACACAATTTGATTCTGGATCATACATCATTCCAAAGCAAAAAATTTTAATTGGCGACAAAACTTTCTTTTCAGATTCTGTCAAAATTGAAGTGCTGCCGGTTAAAGTTGATACTGCCAAACAAAAGCTTTATGGAATCAAACCTATTTTTAAGGTGAGAAATAAAACTGATTTTTGGGGTATAATGAAATGGGCGTTGGTTGGGATTATTATTGTTGGAGCTATAATCTGGTATTACTTTATATTTAGAAAAAAAGGGCTAACGGAGGACGAAAAAATTGCTGCGCTTCCCCCTTATGAACAAGCCAAAATCGCATTAGAAAAACTAGATGAAAAAACACACTTTAAAAAAGAAACGGTCAAATCTTTTTATTCTGAACTCACGTTTATACTTCGTAAATATCTCAACGAAAAGGTATACGATCAATCCCTTGAAAGCACCACAGAGGAACTGCTTGAGAAGCTTAAAGGCCTGAGCCGCTCAAAAGCCATCGTTTTACATGATGAAACACTAAAAAATCTTGAGCTAACGCTGAAAAGAGCCGACCTGGTAAAATTTGCAAAATCCAATCCCGAATTTGAAATTATTCGTTTAGACAAACAAATTATAACCCGAGAGATTGGCCTTGTCAGGGCGGGGCTGCCTGCGCCAACGGAAGTCGAGTTGGAGCAAACTGTAGAATATCAAAAACAATTACACAAAAAGAAACAACAAAAAAGAATTAAGTGGGGGTTAGGTGTTTTTTTAGGGGCCTTAATTTTAGGTTTTTTATGCGCTGGTTTGTATTTTGGTTTTACAACTGTAAAAGACACCATTTTACGCCACCCTAGTAAGTTATTGATGGAAGGAAGGTGGATTTCCAGCGAGTATGGTGCCCCTGGAATTCGTTTAGAAACCCCTAAAGTTTTGAGCCGTGAGTTTGAAGATTCATTACAAAAAAACAGCCCTAACCTCAGTGTTAAAAAGTTTCTTTTTGACAATGATAAGGTGCCTTTAGAAATTCTTGTTAAAAGCTCCAAGAAAACGACAGAATCATCCGGGGCTCAAGATCAAAATGGTGTAGATCTTATGCAGATTGCTGAAGACGAATTGACCCGTTTAGAAAATCAAGGCGCATCAAATATGCTGCCAAGAAACGATGTGTTTCTAACCCCAAGTGGACAAGAGGGGATGAAAACCTACGGCACCGCTAATTATGTTTTTGAGGGAGATAAAACAACAGATGCTGAATTTATAATTCTTGGCTTTTCTGCTCAAGATCTGTTGCAACAACTCATTATTATATGGGATGCCAATGATCCATATGCGGTTAAGATTTCGAAACGAATTTTAAATTCTGTAGAACTTGTCAAACTAAATAAAAATTGATGTTTAAAGGAATAGAATTTACACATAGCGCATTTTTTTGGTTGCTCTTGACAATTCCTTTGTTGATTGTTTGGCATGTTTTAAAGCACAAACAACAAAATGCAGATTTATCTGTGTCCACCCTGGATGGCCTTGAGGGAAAAAACGATTTTTGGGGAAGGTTAAGACATTTTCTTTTTATCCTAAGAATGGGCGCAATTGCACTTATTGTAATCGCATTGGCGAGGCCTCAAACGGTTGATGTTTCAACAAAAACAAAAACAACACGAGGCATTGACATTGTTATGGCTATTGACGTTTCGGCCAGCATGTTGGCCAAGGATTTAAAGCCAAGTCGCTTAGAGGCGCTAAAAAATGTAGCGAGCCGCTTTATTAAGCGCAGGCCAAACGATCGTATTGGCCTTGTGGAATATGCGGGGGAAAGCTATACAAGAACTCCGGTTACCAGCGACAAAGGTATTGTGCTCAGTGCAATGCAAGACATTAAGTACAACAACATCATCACTGGGGGTACGGCTATTGGAATGGGGCTTGCGACTGCTGTAAATAGAATTAAAGACAGCAGAGCCAAAAGTAAAATTATAATTTTGCTAACCGATGGTGTAAATAACTCTGGATTTATTGACCCCAAGACGGCCAGTGAGCTGGCCGTAGAATACGGCATCAAGACCTACACTGTTGGCCTTGGGAGTAATGGAATGGCGTTGTCCCCTGTTGCGCTGAATAATGGTGTGTTTCAATACGCTAGAGTACAAGTCGAAATAGATGAGGTACTTCTCAGGGAAATTGCCGAAGAGACAGGTGGGAAATATTTCAGAGCAACCGACAATAAAAAATTAGAGGCTATTTATGAAGAAATTGACCAACTGGAAAAAACGGATATTGAAGAGTTTAAATATTACAACTATGAAGAAAAATTCCGTCCTTTTGTTTTGTGGGCCCTTGGGTTTTTGATCTTCGAGTTTATAATTAGACACACTATTTTAAGAAGTTTTATATAAATGTTTCAATTAGAAGAAGACATATGGTTTTGGTTGCTTTTCCTTGTTGTGGGAATGGTGATCTTGTTTTTGTGGAACGCATTGTGGAAGCGAAAAACGAAGCAACTTTACGCCTCTGATGATTTATTAAAACGGCTGAGTCCAAGCCAGTCCCGATTTAAGGCGACGCTTAAGCTTGTAGTTTTGAGCTTAGCAGTGGTTTGCTTTTGCATCGCGCTTATGAACCCAAAAGTCGGCACCAAGCTTGAAACGATCAAGCGAGAGGGAGTAGACGTTGTATTTGCAATCGATGTTTCTAAAAGCATGCTTGCTGAGGATGTTGCGCCAAGCCGATTAGAAAAGGCACAACAATTAACGGCACAAATCATCAATAAACTTGTGAGTGATCGTGTCGGTATTATTGCATATGCCGGCAAGGCGGTTCCTCAACTGCCTATCACTACAGATTATGCGGCTGCTAAAATGTTTCTTCAAAACATGAATACAGAAATGTTGTCTTCTCAAGGAACGGCCATTGACGAGGCCATTCAGCTTTCCAGAACCTATTTTAATGATGCAGAACAGACGAATCGTGTTTTGGTTATCATTTCAGATGGGGAAGACCACAAAGACCTCAGCCTTGATGTTGCAAAAGCGGCTGCAAAAGAGGGAATAAGAATTTTTACTATTGGCGTTGGAAGTGAAAAGGGAGGGCCGATTCCATTAAAAAGAAATGGTATTGTCATGCGATACAAAAAAAACCAAAAAGGCGAAACCGTTATCACAAAGTTAAACGCAAAAACATTAACCGCAATTGCCGAAAAAGCAAATGGCTTATTTATACAGGGTCAGAACACAAAACAAGTAACTGAAAAATTTTCTGAAATTTTAAATAATTTGGAAAAAAAGGAGTTTGAGGCCAAGACGTTTTCTGAGTTTAAGGACCAATTTCAATGGTTTTTGGGATTGGGCCTTTTCTTCTTAATTTTGGATGTTCTGTTTTTAGAACGAAAGACGGCTTGGCTCAAGCGGCTTAATTTATTTAACGAAAATTTATAATGCATAAAAGTTCCCATTTTAATATCGATCTCAAACAAAGGAAGCGTGTATTGTTTTTTTACTTGGCAGCCGTTTGGACTATCTGCGGCTTTTCACAAGAGCGCGAAAAAGCAACGCAGCTGTCTGATCAATATATATACAAAGGAAATGCAATTGTTGGCGAGTCCTTTGTGGCGGCAGAAAAAAACTACAGAATGGCGCTTTCTGAAATGCCCTCTAATATAAAAGGGGCGTACAATCTTGGTCACGCTTATTATACTGCTGAACTTTATGACGAGGCTTTAGCACGGCTTAATGCGGCAGCGAAGAGTGGCTCAAAAGTAGAAAAACACCGCGCCTATCACAACATTGGCAATGCTTTGATGCAAGGTAAACAATGTAAAAAAGCGGTTGAGGCTTTCAAAAACGCACTAAGGAACAACCCTTCAGACGACGAGAGTCGCTACAATTTGGCGCTAGCCCAAGAATGTGCCAAAGAAGAAGGCGGAGGGGGTGAAGACAAAGACAATCAAAAAGATAAAGACAACAAAAAAGACAGCGACAAAAAACAAGACCAAGAAGATAAAAATAAAGAAGAAAACGATAGCGATAAAGCGTCCGCTGATGATGGGGATGAAAAAAAGGAAAACGGCAAGCCTAAAGATAAAAGTGGAGATAAAAACGATGACAACAACAAAAAGCCCGAGCAACAGCCGGGAAAATTATCGAAGCAACAAATAAAGAGCTTACTAGAGGCCATGAATAATGAAGAGAAAAAGGTCCAAGAAAAAATGAATGCTATAAAAGAGAAAGGCATTAAAGTCCAAACAGAAAAAGATTGGTAGTGTATGAAGTCTCGAGTGCTATATGTTGCTTTGTTTGTGTCTAATCTTCTATTGGGACAAGTCACGTTTGAGGCCAGTGTTAGCAAAAAAACACTTGGTGTTAATGAGCGTTTGCGCATTGATTTTAAAATGAATAAGGCCGGAGATAATTTTACACCTCCAAGCTTTCAAAACTTCAAGGTTGTAGGGGGGCCAAGCCAATCGATAAATAATTCTTGGGTCAATGGTGTTCGTAGTTATTCCAAAAGTTACACATACTTCTTAGCGCCGATAAAAAGAGGCATTTTCGTAATTGGCCAATCTAAAATTGAGGTCGAAGGAGTGACCTATAAAACCTCTCCAATTGAAATTACCGTAACCGCTGCCGTAGATAAGCCTAAGGATCCAAACGACCCAGAATATATTGCGGAAGAAAGTATCCATTTAGTGGCAGAAATTTCAAAAACAAACCCTTATATAAACGAGTCTATTTCTGTGGTTTACAAACTTTATGTTGCAGAAAACACCGGCGTTCGCAAATGGAGCGAGCTCGATGCGCCACGATACAATGACTTTTGGAGCCAAAATATAGCTGTGAATGGACTTTCCGTTAAAGAAGGAAAATATAAAGGCGAAAATTACCGCTACGTTGTTCTAAAAAAGACGGTGTTGTACCCTCAAAAATCTGGTAAGCTAACGTTGGAGCCTTTAGCGCTTGATGTTAGCGTGGAAGTCCCTTCTAGTCGAAGAGATTTCTTTGGAAGGCAAGTGATGACCACAACCAATAGAACAGTCACTGCGGGTAAAAAAATCATAAATGTAAAGCCGCTGCCGGAGGAAGGAAAGCCTAAAAATTTCTCTGGAGCCGTCGGTTCTTTTAATTTTAATTTAGGTGTATCTAGAAGTGAACTAATGGCAACAGAGGCATTCCGCTTATCATTAGAAGTTAAGGGGCGCGGGAATTTAAAATTGTTTAAACTTCCAAAACCGAATCTGCCAGCAGCTTTAGAAGTTTATGAGCCTGAGCGATTAGAAAAAATTGATATTTCAATTTCTGGGATGCTGGGGAGTACCGCCGATAATTATACGATTGTACCAGACGAAGCGGGGCGCTACCCAATTTCACCTGTTGAATTCACTTATTTTGATCCAGTTTCTGAAAGCTATAAAACACTGCTATCAAACCAGATTTTAATCTCTGTGAAACCTGATCCAAACAGCAGCACCGCTGTAGGACTTATTTCAACAAAAGAAAAAGGAGGTGCCGTTAATTCAAGCTCGGGTCAGTTTTCGTCATTTAAAACAACGACAAGCCTTGAACTAATAAATAAACCCCTTTTTTACGGAAGCCGCTTATTTTGGGTTTTGTTGTTGGGGCCTTTGATTTTTATTCCGCTTTTGATTATTTATACTAAATTTAAAGGTAAAAGAGCGTTGGATATCTCAGGAAATAAAACCAGAAAAAACAATAAATTAGCAAGGAAATACTTAAGCGCTGCGAAAAGAAATATTGGAAAAAAAGAGGCCTTTTATATTGCGCTTGAACGCGCGTTGCACAATTACCTAAAAGCGAAGCTAAAAATTGAAACAAGCGAATTTAGTAAAGACAAAATCAAACTTTTATTAACAGAAAAGACTGTAGTAGGCGCTGACGTCTCTAGCTTTTTAGGGCTATTAGAGGCTTGTGAGTTGGCGCGCTACACGCCACTTCAGGATTCTGACATGAAAAAAGATTACAGTGCTGCTTCAGAAGTTATTAACCGCCTAGACAAACAATTAAGATGATATGAGAATAGTGGTTTCGTTATTTTTTGGGTCATTTTTTTGGGTCAGTTCTCAGGTCGAATTGGCCTTTGAAAAGGCCAACAGCTTATATAATGAAGGAAACTATGCGGCGGCGGCGCAATCCTACGAGAGCATCCTTAACAATGGGCTGCACTCTGCTGAGATTTATTACAATTTAGCGAACAGCTATTACAAACAAAACAGGGTCGGGCCTTCAATTTATTACTATGAAAAAGCATTATTATTAAAGCCCGAAGACAAATCGACTTTAAACAATTTATCTTTTGCTCAAAAAATGGCTGTGGACAAAATAGAACCGATTCCTGAGGCAGGGTTTTTGAGTTTTATTAACACTGGTGCTAAGTTGTTCGCGTTAGATACTTGGGCCGGCATATGTGTGTGCTTGATGCTAATTTTTATAGGTCTTTTTACAGCCTATTATTTGTCGTATAGTACTAGAAAAAAACGATTGTTTTTTGTGCTTGGTTCGCTTTCCCTTTTTGGGTTTATCGTTGCGCTAAGTTTAACTTTTCATAAGGAACACTTGTCTAATACGGAAAATTACGCCGTGGTGTTTAGTCAAGAAATTGATGTTAAGTTAGAGCCCAACCTAAAAAGCGAGGCTGCTTTTAAGCTGCATGAGGGTGCCAAAATCCGATTGATTGAAACTTTTCAAGGGACTTGGTCAAAAATACGCTTGAGTGACGGAAAAACCGGGTGGATTTCTAATGATACTTTTAAAGCACTATAGTTGTTATTCACCACCGTCTGTGAATATTCATTAAAATACATTACCTTTAAATTAAATAATTTATGTCCATAAGCTGTCACGACAGCTTTGCATCCAAAGTTTATGAAAATAAAATCAATAAACACTTTCTTTTCTAATATGAAGGGGGATGCTTTTGGAGGTCTCACGGCTGGTGTTGTTGCTTTGCCGCTAGCCTTAGCTTTTGGTGTGTCCTCTGGGCTAGGCCCAAGCGCTGGGCTTTACGGTGCGATTTTTATAAGTTTTTTTGCGGCATTATTCGGTGGGACCAACACACAAATATCTGGACCAACAGCGCCAATGACCGCTGTAAGTATGGTTATGATTGCTGGAATTGTAGCGACCAACAATGGAGACGTAAATAAAGCCTTGCCTTCAATATTAATGGTTTTTTTGTTGGCAGGAATAATGCAGGTTGGGTTGGGTTTTTTGGGTCTAGGAAAATACATTAAATACATTCCTTACCCTGTTGTTTCAGGCTTTATGACTGCTATTGGTGTTATTATTTTATTAACCCAAATCCTACCTTCCTTAGGCTATAGTCCAAAAAATGACGAAGAATATGTCAATCGTTTTAAAGCACAGGCTGAAGAAAATATTCTTAAAAAGATTTTAAAAGATGAGGCTGGTGAGGGAGTCCTAGTCCTTGAGAATATCAAAGAAACGATTTCAAGGGCAGAAAAGATTACAAAACAAGAAATACTTATAGAGTCTAAATCCTTAGCGGCCAAAGAAGCTTCAGGAACAATAGGGGCTATAAAAACCCTGCCCAGGGCGCTTAAGAACATCAATTCTCTTGAGCTCTTGCTTTCCCTAGTGACTATATTTATTATTTATGGCTTTAAACGAATTACTACTGCCGTTCCAAGCACGCTTGTAGCGCTTGTTGTTGTTTCTTCCGTCGCCATTGCATTTGGCTTAGATTATAAGCCTATAGAAAAAATCCCTGAAGGGCTTCCTGTTCCTCAGCTAGAAATGTTTTCTAGCTTTAGTTTTAGTAGCATCAGCCCATACATTCTAACGGCTCTAACATTGTCCCTTTTGGGGGCTATAGACTCCCTTCTAACAAGCGTGGTCGCAGACAATATGACCAAAACAAAGCACAACTCTAATAGAGAGCTTATTGGGCAGGGGATTGGAAACAGTATTGCCGCAATCTTTGGTGGAATCCCCGGTGCCGGTGCCACAATTAGAACGGTTATTAATATCAACTCTGGTGGAAAAACAAGGCTTTCGGGAATGATTGCTGGTGTGTTGTTGTTATTTATTTTGTTGGTGCTAGGGCCGGTTGCGTCAAAAATTCCTGCAGCAGTTCTTTCTGGTATTTTAATAACTGTTGGTGTTGGTGTTATGGATTACAAAGGTTTAAAAGCTATTCCCGTCTTGCCAAAGGACATTTCATTTGGGTCCTCAATAAGGCTGAGTTCCGAGGTGCTTATTATGCTAACGGTGTTGCTATTATCAACTTTTTGGGACCTTATTTTTGCCGTCGGAATTGGGCTTGTTATTTCTTGTTTGATGTTTATGAAACTAATTGGTGATGCCACAACTAAGAGTTCTAGTGTTAAAGCCCTAAAAGAAGAGGCTTGGCCCGATGAAGTTGCGTTTCCTGTTGCCCTTAAAGATTCTGTTTTTATCAAACACATCAAGGGGCCATTATTCTTCGGCTCCACGTCTGAATTTCAGCAGCTGTACAAACAAATCCCTGAAAGTGCAAAAACAGTTGTGGTCCGTTTGAGTAGAATGCAATATCTGGATCAAACAGGGCTCTATGTAATGGAGGATATACTACAAGACCTGAAGGTTAAGGGTGTCGATGTGGTTTTTATTGGGCTCTTAGATCAACCGCGTTATATGATGGAACGTATTAAGATTATTCCCAACCTTGTTGCTGAAAATCAAATCTATAAAAGCTTCGAAAACTATTTGAAACGCCTTTCGTAGCATTTGATGGCCCTAAATACTCTTCGTTGTTTACATTTAAGGAAAATCTGTGAATTCTAATGGGGTGTTCTCTCCAATAATACTTGGTAAAATTATCGGAGCTAGGGATTGCACTTTTTTGTATAAAATAGAGGCTTTGATATCAGCTTCAGACACAATGGTTAGGTTTGTGTTCAATCCATCAAAAACCAGCAACACAACAGAGATAAGCAGCACCGCCTTAAGGCCGCCAAAAAAGCCCCCCGCGAGCTTGTTTAAAATCCCTAAGGAAGCAAAATTTGCGAGCTTGGTAAGGGCTTTTCCCGCTAAAGAAATTGCAAAAACAATCGCAAAAAAAGTGGCGACAAAAGCGGTGATGCTTATTGTTTTTTCAGACCAATCGAAATGTTTAGATATGGCTGCGCCTGCATGGTTACTGAAGTGGGCTGCGCCATAAGCCCCAAGCAGTAGTGCAAGCAGCGAAGCAACCTCAACAAAGAGACCTTTATAGAGGCCCTTGACGACTCCAAACCCAATTAATGCAGCTAAGATTATGTCAATCAAGACCATATAAGTTGTTTTTGTGTAGAGTTGTTGAACTGGTTAAATTTACAAAATAATTATGGTAAACTATGGAAGTCCTAAAAAGGTTGCGCTGGAAAGTATTTTCTGTAGGAGAGTTATATTGATTAAGATTTATTAAATTTGACTTTTATTTTTTAAAATGATTGATCACATAAAGGGGCTTATTAAAGAGGCTAATGAATTTTCGACCGATAACCTATCAGATGTAGAAGCATTTCGTGTAAAATTCTTAGGCAAAAAAGGTGTGCTTAACGAATTATTTGGAGCCTTTAAGTCGGTTCCCGTTGCTGAGAAAAAAGCATATGGATTGGCTGTTAATGAATTGAAGAAAACAGCGCAAGAAAAAGTAAATGAACTCAAACACACCTTAGAAAAAGATAAAAAAAGTAGCGCAAAATTCGTGGACAGCACACGTCCTGGAGATCCTTTCTTGGTCGGAGGTCGGCACCCAATTTCACTTGTTAAAAATCGAATTATTGACATCTTTTCGCGTATTGGTTTCAATATTAGCGAAGGGCCTGAAATTGAAGATGATTGGCATAATTTTACCGCACTAAATTTACCCGAGCACCATCCCGCAAGAGACATGCAAGATACCTTTTTTGTTCAAACAGATCCAGATATTTTGCTTCGTACACATACCAGCTCAGTACAGGTTCGCTACATGGAAAACAACAGCCCGCCTATTCGCACCATTTCTCCTGGTAGAGTGTATAGAAATGAAGCCATTTCTGCGAGATCTCATTGTTTCTTTCACCAAATCGAAGGGTTATACATTGACAAAGAGGTCAGTTTTTCAGATCTCAAACAAACCCTCCAATTTTTTACTGAAGCGCTGTTTGGTAAGTCTAAAATCCGTCTCCGTCCGTCCTACTTCCCATTTACTGAACCCAGCGCCGAGGTGGACGTCTATTGGGGTTTAGAAACAGAAACAGACTACAGAATGACCAAGGGTACGGGTTGGTTAGAAATCATGGGGTGCGGAATGGTGGATCCAAATGTTTTGACAAACTGCGGAATTGATGCGAAAAAATATTCTGGGTTTGCTTTTGGTATGGGTATTGATCGTATTGCTTTACTCCTTCACCAAATCAACGACATTCGACTTTTAAGTGAAAACGATCTGCGATTTTTAGAGCAATTTAAGAGTGCGCTCTAATTTAAAAATCAATCTAAATTTTTAGAAAGTTCTTTAAAAACGTGCCTTGGGTTTTTATCTTGATATAAAATACTGTATACCGCATTGATAATTGGCGCACGCGCTGGTGCTGTTTTTTGATTGTTTATTTCATAAGCGTTCTTTGTAGCATAATACCCCTCTGCCACCATATTCATTTCCATTTGTGCTGATTTTACAGTATATCCTTTTCCAATCATGTTACCAAACATTCTGTTGCGTGAAAAAGTGGAATATCCAGTTACTAACAAGTCTCCTAAATACATCGACTCATTAATTTTTCGCTTCATTTTATATACCTTTTTAATATAACGCTTCATTTCTCGAATAGCGTTGCTCATTAAAACACTTTGGAAATTATCGCCATAACCCAGGCCGTGAGAAATTCCTGCAGCAATTGCGTAAATATTCTTTAACATCGCGGCATACTCTACGCCAATAACATCATCGTGTATTTGTGTTTGAATATAGTGGCTGGATAGCTTAGATGCGACTTCCTTTGCTGTGGCCTTACTCTCACAAGCAATCGTTAAAAAAGAAAGGCGCTCTAAAGCCACCTCTTCTGCATGACAAGGGCCTCCAATAACCGCTATTTGTTGCTGCGGGACTTTTTTTATCTTTTGAAAATATGCGCCTGCCATAAGCCCTGACTCTGGGAATATCCCTTTCACGCCCGAAACAATTATTTTGGTAGAAATATCGACAGTTAACAACTGCATTTGCGCATGGATAAAGGCAGAAGGAATTGCAAAAATTAATACATCCGCTGCTGCAACCTGATTAATATTTGTGCTTATAATTAATTTGTTGACGTCAAACTCAATAGAAGATAAATAAGACGGGTTGTGTTTTTCTTCAAGGATGTACTGTGCGGTTTGGGGGTTGCGAACATACCATTGAACCGTTGGTAAATTCTCACATAACATTTTTACAATGGCAGTGGCCCAACTTCCGCTTCCAAAAACAGCATATTTAAATTCTGAAGCCATAAGTTAATTGAACTTTTGTTCAAGTATTTCTAAAAAGCGACTTTCATAATCGCTTTTGTCTTCCCAATTATTGTAGTCTGGTTTGATAATGCTTTGAATAAAATCTGATACTTCTTCAAAAGAGTCCATGGTATTGAGTTGAGAAATGACCCGATCGTAGTCTTCATTGTTATTTTCAAACAGATGATTGACAAAAGCGAGCCTGTCATTAAGACCAATTTGAAAGCCTGATTTTTTTAATTTCTCATCCAAGGAAGTCTTTTCAATAGTTGATAAAGAGTCGTCCTGGGCTAGTGCTTCCATTTCGGGGGAAGAATCTGAGTCTAGGGGCTCAAAAATAGGAAGCTGTCCAAAACTTGGAGACAGTTCAGACAAGTCTTCTTCGACAACACCCTGTCTATTCACCTCGTCCACCAAAGCGTCAACTTCAGCAGTTTCTTGTGGCATCTGAGCAACAATGTCTTTTATTTTCTCAATCGCAGGCTCCATAAGCGCCTCACTATCTTGGTTGTCTGCATTCGCATATTCTTTTTGGTTAACCGCTCCAGCATCTGAAGCATTGTTGTTAAAAGCGCCTTCTAGCGTATTGAAAAATGATGCGTTTGTTGCAATCTCTTCCGGTATTTGTCCATTGAAATGCGTCTGTAAAAACTTGAGAATCGAAATTTTTTGATAAAGCAAGGCAACTTCATCTTGCATTTTATTTAAGTCTTCCCTCCCTGTTAGCTTTAAAACGCGGTGGGCAATGCTTATAAGTTCAGCTTCTAATTTCTTTTTCATTTGGCGATTTAATCATGGTTAAATTTCGTTCTGGTAGCGATAAAATAAGTCTGATAAATTTGTTTTAGATAGATGCTTTAATTTTTAGTAAATTTACGGAGACTTAATATATTGATACAATCTTTGTCTGTGCTAAAATTACAAAATGTTTCTTGAAAATACAGTAAACACGAAAGAACAATTTGGGTGGATTGAAGTTATCTGCGGATCAATGTTTTCTGGGAAGACAGAAGAGCTCATTCGCCGACTAAAACGCGCTCAATTTGCAAAACAAAAGGTTGAAATTTTTAAACCCGATATTGATGTCCGGTATGGCGGAGACAGGGTGGTGTCTCATGATGCTAATGAAATTCTTTCAACGCCTGTGCCTTCAGCCTCAAATATACCGCTACTTGCAGATGGGTGTGATGTGGTTGGTATTGATGAGGCTCAATTTTTTGATGATGAAATCGTAAATGTCTGTAACGTACTTGCAAACAAGGGGGTTCGTGTTATTGTTGCTGGGCTAGACATGGATTTTAAAGGAAACCCTTTTGGGCCAATGCCTAATCTAATGGCAACCGCTGAATACGTAACTAAAGTACATGCGGTTTGTACTAGGACTGGAAATTTGGCACAATTTAGCTATAGAAAAGGAAACAATGATACCTTGGTTTTGCTTGGTGAGGTAAATGAATATGAGCCTTTGAGCCGTGCTGCATTTTACAAAGCCATGGGGGGCGAAAGAAGCCAAGATGAAACTATTGTTAATCCTGCCGCTATAAATTCTAAAAACAAGAACACTTAAGTCGTGGTAAATGAAACTGTCTTAGAAATAGATCTGTCCGCACTTAAAAAAAATTATCATTTTTTGAGGTCAATAACTCCTCCCAAGTCCTTGTTTTTGGCGGTTGTAAAGGCTTTTGCGTATGGTAGTGATGCTGTTGTTGTAGCAAAACTCTTAGAAAAACTTGGGGCAGATTATTTCGCTGTGGCCTACATTGATGAAGGAGTTGCCCTTCGTAAGGGTGGTGTTGTCGCACCCATACTTGTGCTTCACCCTCAGCCTATTAATTTTAAAAAAGCCATTGAATTTAATCTTGAGCCTAGCCTTTACTCTGATCGCACCTTAAAGGCTTTTGTTGCTGTAGCGGCAAAAATGAAACAAAAAAATTTCCCCGTACACATTAAGTTTAATACAGGCCTAAACCGTTTAGGCTTTCTAAATGATGCTTCAAAAAGAATTGCCTCTAATCTTTTCAAAGAAAAGACTGTTAAGGTGAAATCTGTTTTTTCTCATTTAGCGGCAAGCGAGGATAAGAATGAACGCGCTTTTACTTTACGACAGATAGACCAATTTTCTGAAATTTGTAAAGAGTTTGAAAGCGGTTATGGGTCGCTTCCAATACGACACCTTTGCAATACCTCTGGCGTTATCAATTACCCAGAAGCCGCTTTTGATATGGTGCGCTGTGGTATTGGGCTTTATGGATATGATAATCGCTTTGGTAAATTCAAAGATTTATTGCCAGTGTTATCGCTAAAAACCGTGATTTCACAAATACATAAGCTTAAAAAGGGGGATAGTGTTGGGTACAATAGGGCTTATATCGCTGACACTAATAAAACCATTGCAACCCTGCCCCTTGGACACGCAGATGGCGTCGGCAGACAATATGGGAACGGTGTTGGTTGCGTGAGTGTTCAGAACCAAAAAGCGCCGATTGTAGGAAATGTCTGTATGGATATGATAATGATTGATGTGAGCGACATTGATTGTCAAGAGGGAGATCCTGTCGTGGTATTTGATTCGGTTACGACCGCAGAAAATTTCGCAGAAAGCGGAAAAACAATTTCTTACGAGTTGCTCACAGCACTGTCCAGGCGCATCAAGCGTTTGCTTGTTAAATAGATATTTTGCGGTGTCTCTATTTTTAGCTAGATTTAAGCCCTATTAACTCAAATCTATTTTATTATGTTTAAAGAATTCAAAGAATTCGCAATGAAAGGCAGTCTTGTTGATATTGCTGTTGCGTTTGTTATGGGCGCTGCCTTCAAAGAGGTGGTCACAAGCTTTACTTCTGGTATTATTTCACCTTTAATCGGTCTTGTTTTTAAGGCAGATTTTAAGGCTTTAAAGTATGTGCTCCGAGAGGGGTCTTTGAACACCGAAGGAATGCTTGTTGGTGAATCCGCCATTTTATGGGGGGCGTTTCTAATGCACGTTATCGATTTCTTTATTGTCGTTTTTGTGATGTTTCTCTTTATCAAGGGAATTAACAAGCTCAAAAGAAAAGAAGAAGCGGCTCTAGCGGGTCCCACAGACAATGCGCTTTTATGCGAGATTAGAGACTTGTTGAAAAAATAATTTCTCTTTTAAAACAAGGGGGAGACCCCTTTTTTTATTTCCAAAAATTTCAATAAATATTACAGTATTTACTAAGTTTGCAATTAATTTTAAATTTAGTGAAAATGAAAGTCGCAGTTATTGGAGCAACAGGAATGGTCGGAACCATCATGATTAAACTTCTAGAAGAAAGACGCTTTCCATTAACAGAACTTATCCCTGTGGCCTCTGAAAAAAGTGTGGGGAAGTCCATTGTATTTAAGGGTAAAGCCCATAAAATTGTTGGATTAGAAACTGCCGTTGAGATGCATCCAAAAATCGCTATTTTTTCTGCAGGCGGAAATATCTCTTTAGATTGGGCGCCAAAATTTGCTGCGGCAAACTGTGTTGTTATTGATAATTCTTCGGCCTGGAGAATGGATCCCACTAAAAAATTAGTTGTTCCTGAGATCAACGCAGATGTAATTACCCCTGAAGATAAAATAATTGCCAACCCAAATTGTTCCACGATTCAATTGGTTTTGGCTTTGGCGCCCTTACACAGGGCTTACAAGATGAAGCGGGTCATTATTTCTACCTACCAATCGGTTTCAGGTACCGGTGTTAAGGCAGTTCAACAAATGGAAAATGAAATTCAGGGAATAAAAGGCCCTATGGTTTATCCATATCCTATTTTTAAAAACGCGCTACCCCACTGTGATGTTTTTTTAGAAAATGGTTATACCAAAGAAGAGATGAAGCTGGCTAAAGAGCCACAAAAAATTCTAAATGATAATAGTTTTGCGGTTACAGCAACGGCGGTTAGGATTCCTACAGCAGGCGGGCATTCTGAATCTGTAAATGTTGAGTTTGAAAATGATTTCAAGCTCGAAGATGTACGAGACTTACTTAATAAAAGCCGTGGGATAATAGTACAGGATAACCCCGAAACAAACACCTATCCAATGCCTATTTATGCACATGAAAAAGATGATGTTTTTGTGGGTAGGATCCGCCGTGACGAAAGCACTGCAAACACATTGAACATGTGGATTGTTGCTGACAACTTAAGAAAAGGTGCGGCAACCAACGCCATACAAATTGCAGAATATATGGTTGAATGCATTTTATAAGCTAAGATTATGCTTTCGGTCAAAAACGTTTCTTTTAGTTACAATGAGCTTTTGACAATTGATGGGATTTCCTTTGATGTAAAAAAAGGTGAAGTTTTGGCGCTTTTAGGGGAAAGTGGTTCTGGAAAAAGTACGCTTTTAAAATTAATATATGGAATTTTAGATGTTAGTTCTGGATCAATTTCTTGGGAAAATGAAAAAATATTAGGGCCTAAAAACAAACTTATCGCAGGTCATGACTTTATGAAGTATGTCACACAAGAGTTTGATTTAATGCCTTTTACTTCTGTTGCTGAAAACATTGGTGCCCACCTTTCAAATTTTTACCCCTTTGAAAAAAAACAACGCACTATTGAGTTGTTAGATGTCGTTGGTTTGAGTGACTTCGCAGCCGTCAAGGTTCAATTTCTTAGCGGGGGTCAAAAGCAACGCGTTGCCTTAGCAAAAGCGTTAGCTAAGGCGCCTGAAATTCTTTTGTTAGACGAACCCTTCAGTCATATCGATAGTTTTAAAAAAAGACCCTTAAGGCGGCGTATTTTTAAATACCTAAAATCTAAAAACATAGCCTGTGTAGTGGCTGCCCACGACAAGGATGACGTTTTTTCTTTCGCTGACAATATGTTTGTAATTCAAAAAGGAAAGGCTTTAGCTTCGGGGCCTCCTAACGTATTATTTAAGACCCCTAAACACCCTTCAGTTGCTGCCTTTTTCTCAGAATACAGCTTTATTGATGGACATATATACTATGCCCATCAAATTAAATTAGTTGCTAAAGGAGCATTAGGTGCTGAGGTTGTCAAAAGCTACTATAAAGGACCTTTTTTCTTAATTGAAGCAACCTACGATGGTGGTACTCTCTTTTTTGAACATAACCAATTTATTCCCCCCAATACCCTTGTTTTTTTATCCTTAGAAAAAAGCGCTTAATTTTTTACTAACTTAGTAGTCCCTGAATTAAGCACCTGTACGCCCTTAGGTGGCGGCTGTTTTTAAACCTAAAAGCTATGGCTTCTTTTGAAAAACCAAACTCATCCGATAACTTTTTGGATCGGCTGCCTGACCATCTTAAACAATTTATTGTACCCCAAAACTATGCGCAATATACCGCAATGGATCAGGCGGTTTGGCGGTTTGTAATGCGGAAAAACACTGCCTTTTTAAAAACTGTAGCACATGAATCCTACCGTAATGGCTTAGAACAGGCCGGTATTTCTATAGATACAATTCCCAATATATATGGTATGAATCGTATTTTAAAAAAAATTGGTTGGGCTGCGGTTGCAGTGGATGGTTTTATTCCTCCAAATGCGTTTATGGAATTTCAGGCCAATAAAATCTTGGTTATTGCTTCCGATATTCGGCAACTAGAACACATTGAATATACCCCCGCGCCGGACATCATCCATGAAGCTTCTGGGCACGCGCCGATTATTGCGAATCCAGACTATGCTGAGTTTTTGAGGCGTCTGGGAGAAATCGGATCCAAGGCTATTCTATCTAAGCAGGATGTTACGCGGTATGAGGCGGTGCGTCAATTATCAATTTTAAAGGCGACGGGGGCTGCGGATAAAAAAAAGATTAAGGACGCGGAGTCAGCAGTTAAAAGATTGCAAGAAGAAGAGTGTGCGTTTTCCGAAATGGCACAAGTGAGAAATATGCAATGGTGGAGTGTTGAATATGGCCTTGTGGGTCCATTAGAAAGCCCAAAAATATATGGTGCTGGCCTGCTTTCGTCTATTGGAGAAAGCGCAAAATGCTTAGGGCCAGGGGTTAAAAAAATTCCTTATTCTTTAGATGTTATTAATATGGGTTTTGATATCACAAAACCTCAGCCGCAGCTTTATGTCACGCCTGACTTTGCTTATTTGATGGAGGTTCTAGAGGCGTTTGCAGATACTCTAAGTGTCCGTGTTGGGGGCTATAGTGGGCTACAAAAATTAATTAATTCTGAGTCTGTTGGTACAATTGAATTAAACACGGGTTTACAAATTTCTGGAGTTTTCTCCAGGGTCATTCTTAACGAAAAAAAGGAGGTTATTTATTTTAAAACCTCTGGTGCCACAGCCCTTGCATACAGAGAAAAAGAGCTGGTCGGACATGGTATTTCATATCATAAAGACGGCTATAGTTCTCCGTTAGGAATGCTTAAAAGTATAAACTTGCCGCTTGAAAATATGAGTGTCATTGACCTAAAGGCTTATGATTTCTATGACGGAAAACAGTTGTCCTTTGAATTCGAAAGTGGCATTAAAGTAAACGGAATTAACATTACAGGAATGAGAAATATAACCGGTAAAATTATGATTATTCAGCTGTCAAATTGTACCGTTACTTATAAAGAAGAGATTTTATTTAAACCTGAGTTTGGCGTATTTGATATGGCAATAGGAAGTTCAATTGTATCCGCTTTTGCTGGAGCGGCAGATCCTAATTCGTTTCCAAATTTATATCAGGGGCGTAAACCGCCTTATGCTTTAAATGAACGCACTGACGATGAGTTAAATTTAAATCTTCTTGCGCAAAAAATTCGAGGCTTTAGGTCCAAGCATTCCTTTTCTGAAAAAGCACTGGAAAATGCTTTTAATATACTGCGGTCTAAATGGCCTGATAATTGGCTACTGGCACTTGAGCTCTTGGAGCTGTCAAAAGGCGCTGCGTTACAAACACTTATAAAAAAACACCTCTCCAAACTGGTTCTAAAAAAGCCAAACCTAAAAGCGTTAATCAAATCTGGAGAGATGCTTATAAAAAAAACCATTTATCTTAATTTGTTCATTGAATTTCATATCTTTATTACTTGCTAATTTAAATCTTAATTTGTTATTATGTCTTTATCCTCTTTTGTTTTATATCCATTTATTTTTTTAGGCATTGTCATTGTTTTGGCTGCTTTTTTTATCGTTAAACAACAAACGGCCGCTATTATTGAACGTTTTGGTAGATTTCAAAGCATTCGCCAGTCTGGCCTACAGCTAAAAATTCCTTTAATCGATCGCATTGCAGGACGACTCAGTTTAAAAATTCAACAATTGGATGTTATTGTAGAAACCAAAACCCTAGACGATGTTTTTGTACGTTTGAAAATTTCTGTGCAATATAAAGTCGTGAAAGAAAAAGTATACGAAGCTTTTTACAAGTTAGACTATCCGCATGAGCAAATCACGTCTTACGTTTTTGATGTGGTGCGTGCCGAAGTGCCAAAAATGAAGCTAGATGACGTGTTTGTAAAAAAGGACGATATTGCTATTGCTGTTAAAACAGAGCTCAACGAGGCGATGATGGATTATGGTTATGATATCATTAAAACACTAGTAACAGACATCGACCCTGACGCGCAGGTAAAAGAGGCTATGAACCGAATTAACGCTTCTGAAAGAGAAAAAATTGCGGCCCAATTTGAGGGTGATGCCGCTCGAATTCTAATTGTTGAAAAAGCAAAAGCAGAGGCAGAAAGCAAGCGCTTACAAGGGCAGGGTATTGCCGATCAAAGGCGGGAAATTGCACGAGGCTTGGAAGAATCTGTTGAGGTCCTTAATAAAGTTGGAATAAACTCTCAGGAGGCCTCTGCGTTAATTGTAGTTACCCAACATTATGACACCCTGCAGTCTATTGGTGGAGAGTCTAATAGTAACCTTATCTTGTTGCCTAATTCTCCTCAAGCAGGCAGTAATATGTTAAATGATATGGTTGCCAGCTTTACCGCTAGCAATCAAATTGGAGAAGCGATGAAAAACAGTAAAAACAAGAAGAAGGAAGAGTAGCTTTTTTATACTAAGGCTTCTGCGCGCAGCAACGGGTTGTTGTCTTCAGAAGCTTTTTTAATAAACGCTTTTATTTCTGAATTCTGTTTTTGCCCTGACTTAAGTAATTCCTTCAATACAATCATAACTGCAATGCGCGTTCCCACTTTTTTAGCAGCCGTTCCAAACAGGGGTGATAGTTCATCGTAGTTGACACCTTGAGCGAGCTTTTGTATGTCTTGTTTGATTTTTATTTGCTTTATTTCAGGAAGGTTGGTATATTTTTTACCGAGCTGCTTGATGACATCAATTGGTTTTCGCTGTGATTTTTGAGCGGGTTGCGCTTTTTGAGTTGGTTGATTCTGCTTTTGTTTGGTCCAGTTATCTCTTAGCCCAACTGTTTTATTAAAAACCGGAGCGCGCGCTGTACTGTCTGGGTCTACAGAAAAATACCCTTTGCGCTGAAACTGATAGCGGCTATAGGGCTCTAGACTGTGAATATTGGGTTCTATATAGGCGGTTGTTTTATTAAAGGACCTTGGGTTGAGATAATTTATAAAGCTTTTTTCTTGTGCGTCTGGGGCAGGATGAGAAAACAAACGATCGTAATTTCTTACTTCTATCTTTCTAGCATGTGGAACAGAAACCCAATGAAGGGTTCCTTTGATTTTTCTTAAACTGGCCTCGGTGCCGCTTCCACTTAAACTTTTAGTGTCATATGAGCAATGAATCACTTGAACTTCTCCGTTATTGTCTTTTTCAACCCGTTCTGCTTTAATAATATAAGCGTTTTTTAAACGCACCTCTTTTCCTAAAGCTAAGCGAAAATACTTGCTTGTGGCCGCTTCCTTAAAATCTTCTCGCTCAATAAAAATTGTTTTTGAAAATGGGATTTTACGTGTTCCTGAAGTTTTATCTTCTGGATTGTTCTCTGAGTCTAACCACTCTGTTTTGTCTTCTGGATAGTTGTTTATTATGATTTTTACTGGGTCAAGAACCGCCATGATGCGATTTGCGGTTGCATTCAGGTCCTCGCGAATACAAAACTCTAACAACGATACATCAATGATGTTGTCGCGTTTTGCAACCCCAATGGTTTCCACAAACTTTTTAATGGCTTTTGGGGTATAGCCGCGGCGCCTGAACCCAGAAATAGTGGGCATTCTTGGATCGTCCCATCCAGAAACAATACCTTGTTCTACAAGCGTAAGAAGCTTGCGCTTACTCATTATGGTATAACTGAGGTTAAGTCGGGCAAATTCTCTTTGTTTTGGCTGTAAGGGGAGGTTTTTTTTGGCATGACAATACACTGCGGACTTGAACCAATCGTATAGCTCTCTATGGGGTTTAAATTCTAAAGAACATAAGGAATGCGATATTTGTTCAATATAATCGCTCTCACCGTGAGTCCAATCATACATAGGATAAATACACCAATCGCTGCCTGTTCGGTGATGTGATGCATGAATAATGCGGTACATTATCGGGTCTCGCATCAACATGTTTGGGTGTTTCATGTCTATTTTAGCGCGCAATACATGTACTCCCGCCTTAAATTTTCCTGCGCGCATTTGGCTAAACAGCAATAGGTTTTCTTCTTTTGATCTGTTCCTAAAAGGACTGTTGATTCCAGTTTGTGTAGGAGTTCCTTTTTGCTCTGCCATCAATGTACTTGATTGAGAGTCTACGTAAGCTTTACCGGCTTTTATCAATATTAAAGCCCAATCAAAAAGCTGTTCAAAATAGTCGGAAGAATAACACTCCTTATCCCATTGATAGCCAAGCCAAGATATGTCCCTTTTTATGGCATCCACATACTCTTGGTCTTCCTTGGTTGGGTTAGTGTCGTCAAATCTTAGATTGACAGGAGCACCATATTTTTGTCCAAGCCCGAAGCTAATGCCTATCGCCTTGGTGTGTCCAATGTGTAAATAGCCATTTGGCTCTGGAGGAAAGCGGAAACGTAAATCAGATTTCGAAAGCCCATTACTTAAGTCGTCTTCAATGATTTGCTCAATAAAATTAAGGGGTTTATTCGTCATGTAATTATTGTTTGTCAGCAGGATAAAAATACAAAACTAATCTTTTATATAATTTGTAAATGTATATCTTTCTAATAAATATTATTTTTGTAAAATTAATTTTTGAGTTTTTTTTAATGGGGTTTGTGAAAGTTGAAAATATTAGAGTATTTGCGCACCATGGTTGTCTTCCTGAGGAGACAATCATAGGAAGTAATTATCGTGTTGATTTGAAAATAGAGGCTGACTTAAAAAAATCCGCTGTTTCGGATAAATTGAAAGATACTGTTGATTATGTTGTGCTTAATGCAATCGTTGTAAGGGAAATGAAAAAGCCTTCTAAGTTGCTGGAAGCCGTTGCAGTGCGTATTATTGATGCCGTTTTTGAAGCGTGTCCTTTGGTGCAATGGGCTTCCATAGAAATTGCAAAAATAAACCCGCCGCTTGGGGGTGATGTTGAAAAGGTGGCTGTGGTGTTAGAAGAGAGGCGTTCTTAAAGTTTTGGGGTTATGACCCTTAAGGCCTTTTTTTTGATGTTTATTATAAGTTTATTTTCTTTTATGAAGATTGACTCTCCGTCAATTTGTATTAAAAAGCTTGCTTTGGACGTGTCTAAAAGAACTAAGGATTCGAATTTAGTGCGATGAATTTTTCTTGTTTTAAGTTGCGTTTTTGTAACCACCGAATAAATAAATAAAAGCTTTTCTGTAAAACTCATTTTGTTTGTGTACAAAAGGTGAAGCTGACCATCGTCAAGAGAGGCTTCTGGTGTTAAAGAAAAATTATACCCGATTAACCCTGAGTTTGAAATAAAGAAAATGTCTGGTTTTAGTTCAGTTTGCTTTTCGTTTATTTTTAAGTTAATTGTTCGGGGCCTTGCTTTTTTAAAAAGAACCTTAGCAATAGCTTGGATGTAAGCGGTGAGGCCTCTTTTTGAATTTTTGTTATAGTAGTGTACCATTTTTGCGGTACGCCCCAAGCTTACATTACAAAAAAAACAATGCTGGTTTATAAGGCCAACATCAATTTTTTTGGTGTGTTCTGCTTTTATTACATTAAGCGCTGAAAAAGTTTGTTTAGGAATCTTTAGTGCGCGCGCCAGGCCATTGCCTGATCCAAAAGGAATAATTCCTAATTTTATTGGGGTGTCTACCAATAGTGTGCCAACTTCATTTATTGTCCCATCTCCACCGCAGGCCACAATAATAGACGGGCGCGCTTTTAGAGATTCAATTGTATGGTTAACAATATCACTGGGCTGCTTACTTTTTTTTAAGACTATATGATATTTTACAGGACTAAAAACAGAATCGATCTGGGTTCGGTTAAGGTTGTTATTTCCCTTTCCAGAAATTGTATTGATGATGAAATGTATAATTATTTTGGAATTCATCTTAATTTGCCGTTTGTGCCTTTACTTATATAAATTTCTAAATCTATTGTAAGTGGTTTATTTTTGATTAAATTTGCTTTCCTTTTTGGCGTCTTGGCCGAGTGGCTAGGCAGAGGTCTGCAAAACCTTTTACAGCGGTTCGAATCCGCTAGACGCCTCAAAAACCACAACTGAGTTGTGGTTTTTTTATTGTCCAATTTCTTTAATTATATCTGAAGGATTAAGTTGTTCTTTTGGTAAAAACCCTTTAATAATTAATACAATTCCACAAATAATGATTATCGCACTTACTGTTTTTTTTAAGTTTTGAATGATCGGTGGGGTGAGTTTTTTTTTAAGTCGTTTTGAGAGAATTATTTTAAAAACATCTGTTATAAAGTACGTTAGAAGCAGTACACTAAAAAACAAGAAGAACCGTTTTGGGTTTCCGTTTAAGTTTGGTCCAACGACAATGATTAGGCCTAGCCAAAAAACCAAAACACCAATGTTTATAGCATTTAATAAGAAGCCTTTTACAAACAGCTCCACATAATTTATTTTTTCTGGGATGATTGTTGATTTATCTTGTTTGTCTTTGTTTTTTTTTAGAAAAGTGATGATGCCGTAAGCGGTTAAAAGGGTACCACCAAAAACATAAAGACCTGGTTGGTTGCTGAGGTTTTCTAAGAGTTGATAACTACTAAAATAAGCTAATAAAACAAACAGTACGTCTGAAAATATAACACCTAAATCAAAAATAACAGCGGCCCTAAAACCTTTAGTAATGCTTGTTTCTAAGATTATGAAAAAAACAGGGCCAATCATAAAGGCTAAGAAAAAACCCAAAGGAATCGCTGCCTGGATGTCCGCTAACAAAACGTATTAATCTTTAAATATTATTCTTCCTCCAAATATTTTCTTTTGTTTGAGTTGTTTTGGTGTTCCATAAATGTGAACATCGCCCCCCGAAAATATTTTTATATCTAAAACATTTGTTGTTTTTACAGCTGCTTCACCTCCGGCTTTTATACTTAAGTCCGTGTTTTCTACAGTGTTACTGCCGCCTTTATAAACACCGCCCGTTCTAATTGTAATGTCTTGATTTTCACTTATACCTGTTGTTGTTATAGTGCTTCCTGTTACGCTTTTTACAATCAATTGTTTGGTTTCTGTTTTTACAGAAATTTGAGAACCCTCTTGAGCTTTCAATACGATTTCGTATTGTTTAATAATGTCTTTTGAAAACACAAAAGAGCCCTCGTTTGCATCAATTATATCTATATCTGTATAATAGATTTTGACCTGTGTTTCTGCACCGTTAAATTTATATTTTAATTTCATTCTAATTTTTAAGGTGCTGTTCTTTTGTATAATATTAATGTTATTACTATTGGCGCCAGAAATAATAATTTTATTTTCTGATGCCTTGATGAGTTCTACATTAATTAAGTCATAAACCTTTAATTCTGAAAACTCTCCTAAGGTTTTTGTTATAGGTGTTTGTGAAAACAATTGTGTACAAACTATAAATAATATTAAGTTTAAGTGTTTCATTTTTTTAATTTAATTTATAATAAAATCTAGATGTCTTTTTTCTAGGTCTGCTTTTTTAACTTGAACAGAAACAGGATCTCCAAGCTGATATTTTTGTTTTGTTTTTTCTCCAACCATTGCATAGATTTCTGGATCAAATATAAAATAATCTCCTTTGATATCCTTTACTCTAACCATACCTTCACATTTATTTTCTATAATTTCTACATAAATTCCCCACTCTGTTACCCCAGAAATAATACCATCAAAAGTTGTTTTCTTTTGATTTTGCATATATTTTATTTGCATGTATTTAATAGAATCCCGCTCTGCTTTGGTTGCAATATTTTCCATGTTTGAACTGTGTTTGCATTTTTCTTCATACAAATTAGCATTAGCAGAAGATGCGCCACCTAGGTAAGCTTGCAACAAACGATGTACCATAACATCTGGATAACGCCGAATTGGTGATGTAAAATGGCTATAATTTTGAAAGGAAAGACCATAATGACCTATATTGTTTGTTGAGTATTCTGCTTTACTCATGGTTCGGATCGCTAGCGTATCAATTAAATTTTGTTCTTTTTTTCCTACAGTAGATTTTAAAAGCTTATTTAATGATTTTTTTATTTGTTTTGTATCTTTTAAGTTTAATGTATATCCGAACTGAGTTGCAATACGTTTAAGGCCTTCTAATTTTTGACGATCTGGTGCGTCGTGTGTTCTATAAATAAAGGTCTTCTTTGGAGTTTTACTTGAAATAAATTCTGCTACTTTTTTATTTGCCAATAACATAAACTCTTCAATAAGTTTATTGGCCGCTTTAGAAGATTTAAAATTAACACCTAAAGGCGTGTTATTTTGATCTAAGTTGAATTTAACTTCTATTTTATCGAAGGATATGGCACCATCAAGCATTCTATTATCTCTCAATTTTTTAGCAAGTTCGTTTAGTTTTAATATTGCTTCTTTTATTTGTTTTGTTGTTTTATATGCTTCGCTGGTTAAAGATATATGGCTTGGTATCTCATTGCTTTCTTTTTCAATAATATATTGTGCTTCCTCGTAAGTAAAGCGTGCATCACTGTATATAACTGTTTTACCAAACCATTGATTGGTTATTTTAATGTCATTGTTAAGTTCAAAAATAGCTGAAAAAGTATATTTTTCTTCCTGAGGTCTTAAAGAACAAGCGTTGTTTGAAAGAACTTCAGGGAGCATTGGAACAACACGGTCTACTAAATAAACGGAAGTGGCTCTTTTATAAGCCTCATCATCTAATATTGTACCTTCTTTTAAATAATGAGACACATCTGCAATATGGATTCCTATTTCGTAATTACCGTTATCTAATACTTTAAAAGACAGCGCATCATCAAAATCTTTTGCATCTTTTGGATCTATTGTAAAAGTTAAATCTTTTCTTAAATCACGGCGTTTTTTTATTTCTGTTTCAGAAATATTCGTGTTTATTTTATTTGCAAAATCTTCAACGTCTGGTGTAAACTTGTTAGGTAATCCATAATCTGCTAAAATTGCATGTATTTCTGTTTGATGGTCACCAGGTAAACCTAATATTTCTATTACTTTTCCGTTAGGACAATCTGCTTTATCTGGCCAATCTTCAATTCTCACTAAAACTTTTTGTCCATCCTCCGCTTTTTTTATTTTTTTTAGAGGAATATAAATATCGACAGGCATTTTTCTGTCATCAGGAACAACAAATGCAAACTTTTTATTGATTTGAATGATACCAACATAGTCTCGCTTTGATCGTTTGATAATTTGTGTTATCTCTCCTTCTAAGCGGTTATTGTTTCGTCTTTTGTGAACATAAAATTCTACTTCATCACCATGAAGTGCTTTAAGTTTTTTATGAGATGGAATAAATATATCATTTTCAAAGTCTTCTGATTTTATATATCCAGATCCTTTAGATGTGATATCAAAAATTCCTTGATGGTAATTTTTAGTATAAATAATTTTATATTTTCCTGGATTCGTTTCCTTTATTTTTTTATGGGAAGTTAAAACACTTAATGTTTTTATTACTAGCGCCCTTTCACTTGGTTTATGAATTCCAAGTTGCATACAAATTTGTTTGTAGTTAAGCGTTTTTTTTGGGGATGATTTAAAAAGAGATAAAATAGTTGAAGTATATTTATCTGTAGAATAAAAATTCTTTTTTTTTCTAGACATTATGGACAAGTATGACAATACAAAACTACTACTTTAATTTTATCAAATTAATAGCAGATAAGAGTTTATTCACATTTTATATAATATACATTATTCAATTTTAATTTATTTTAAAAAAGACGTGTCTATTATAGTCTGTTAATATCTTTAAAAATACTTTAATTTATAATAATTTAACCTGTAGATCTTAATAAATTATATAAAAAAATTGTTTACAAACTGTTATTATCTAGCTTTAATTTAGAGGAAAAAAAAAAATAATTTTTTTTGCATCTTGATAATTTTTTTTTAAATAACATTAAATACTTAGTTACATAAGGAAGTTATTAATAATCATAATAACTTATCAACAGTTTATATATAGCTTAATTAACAACCTCTTTTTTTGTAAGTTTACATAGATCTCATAAAAAGAAATAAATGAAAATAGCAATTGGTAATGACCATGCAGGTACAACTTATAAGTACAATATAATAGAGGTTTTAGAACATAAAAAAGTAGAAGTCTATAATTTTGGAACAAATACAGAAGACAGTGTCGATTATCCCGATTTTGTCCATCCAGTCGCCACTGCTGTTTCAAACGAAAAGGTAGATTTTGGTATTTTACTATGTGGTAGTGCAAATGGCGTAGCTATCACAGCGAATAAATACAAAAAAATACGTGCAGGTATTTGTTGGAACGTAGATATTGTAAAATTAATACGCCAACACAACAATGCTAATATTTTATGTATTCCTTCTCGATTTGTTTCTGTAGAAGACGCACTTTTAATGGTAGATGTTTTTATACAAACAGAATTTGATGGGGGCCGTCACCAAAGCAGAATTAATAAAATAAATCTTTCTAAATTTTAAAACATCAACATGGTTCAATGTTTTACCAAACACTTTAATCAGTTGTCTGTTAGTGAATTATATGATATCCTTCACATGAGATCCGAGGTTTTTGTTGTTGAACAAAATTGTATTTATCAAGATATTGATTATAAAGATCAAAAAGCAATTCATGTTTTATTAAAAAAAAATAAGGAATTAATTGGCTATACTAGAATTTTTAATAAAGGAGATTATTTTAAAAATGCCAGTATTGGACGTGTACTAGTCTCTAAAAATAACAGGGAAAATAATTATGGTTCGCAATTAATGGAAGCTTCTATTAAAGTAATAAAAACAAAATTTAAGGCATCTAAAATATCAATATCCGCACAAACATATCTAAAACAGTTTTATAACAACTTAGGTTTTAAAGTTACTGGAGAAGAATATTTAGAGGATGGGATACCTCATATTGCAATGATAAAAACTAATCTTTAATGTAGGTTATTTCTATTTCAACCCTACGGTCAAACTTTATATCCCCACCTAATGGATATTTATGTTTCAAACCAACGAATTTCATGCGGCTTTTAGCAATACCATTTCGTGCCAGATAATTATAGATATACCTCGCTCGAGTTAGAGATAAATTACGCCTCCCTGTTGCCTTATCAAGGGCATCTCTTCCTTGGGTAGTACAACATACATGACCTTCAATTGTAAAGTATAAATTATCTTTCTCTCTTAATTTTTTTGCTATGTTTTTAAGTACAGGTATCGACTCTTTCAAAATATAACTATATCCTGTTTGAAATAAAATATCTTTTAGAATTACCTTATCACCTACCATTAATTCGCTTTCTAAAGTTAATGGTAGAGTTCTTCCTTTATCATCAACATTTATATTTTCTATAATTTTTTCATTCTGTATTTGGATAATATCTTTTTTATTTTTTTTATACTCAACTTCTATTTCAACTTTACGATTTAAACCACGAATAATATTTACATTTTCTGAACTAATTATTTTTAATAAAATTTCACCTTTTCCGTCTACATTGGTTATTAAGTCTTGATTTACCCCTGATTCGGAGAAAATATCTTTTATAGTATTAGCTCTATCTTGGGATAGGTTTAAATTGTATTGATTAGAACCCCTATCATCACAAAA
>CAJWDI010000003.1:0-57822 GCA_913031185.1 uncultured Flavobacteriaceae bacterium
GAAATTGATCTATCATAAAGTATTCTTTGCAAAATGGTATAAAAACTCCATTTGAAGCTCCTATAAACCCCCAAAAGAAAAAAACAGTGACCAAGGTGGTCAAAGCAGAAGAGTTGTTTTTTGTTGTCATAATTTAATTTTAAAAAGTTTCAATATGGAATTTACCGGTTCGAAAATAATTGTTTTTTTTGGATTGGGTACCAATGAAAGTGCTATTTCCCTCTTATACAGGGTTTAGCACTTTCTTTTTTTGTACGAATTCAATACTAATGGGCTTACATAGATGATTTTAATTTTAGCTTAAACCTTTTCCAAATAAAAAAAACTACATCTATTCCTACTACAGCCAAAGACCAATTAAAATAAATTTTAATAAACTTGATTTTTTCAGAATTGGTTATTTTTCAAGATCATTGGACGTTCATTGTGTAGTTTTATTATGAGCTCGCCAAATAGAGTATTTGCCCAAGCAAACCATGAGCGGCTATAGTTATGGGCATCATCTTTATGAAAAGACTCATGCATAAACCCTGTGCCAGCATGGGTTGCTTTTAACATTTTCAAACACATTATAATTTCGTCATCTTTAACAGAAGTCAAGCCTCGTAGAATAATTCCCATTGGCCAAATATTTTCTTTTCCCGTGTGTGGACTTGCTTGTCCTTCAGCTGCTTTCCCTCTCAGGAAATATGGATTGTCATCGCTGGTCAAAAATCTTCTTGTATTTTGATATATAGCATCATTAGTAGAATGCCCTCCAATGTAGGCTAATGATATTAATGAAGGGACATTCGCGTCATCCATAAATATGGCGTTACCAAATCCATCTATTTCATAAGCATATATTTTCCCATAATCAAGATGCTCTTTAGTTGCGTATTTTTCAACTGCAGATTTAACTTCATATGAAAATGATAAGCATTTTTTAGAAAATTCAGTATCATAATCATTCACATTGTATAGTTCTGAAATCTGCTCCAGCGAAACATAAGCGAAAATATTTGATGGTACTAGAAAAGGATAAATTGTCCCGTCATCAGATGGGCGGAATATTGAATGGATCATGCCTATTTTTCGAGTTGGTGCACCACGTCCGTGAAAAGGCGCCAAACCAACAGCAAATGAATTTTCTCTTGCAAAAGAATATGGAGATTCATTTTCTATTCGTTGTTCATTTCTAAATGTATTATAAACAAGCTTGACTGCTTTGTGCCAATCTTTATCCATAAACTCTGTATCTCCAGATATTTTATAATAGTTGTACGATAATCTTATAAAATAACAAAGAGAGTCAATTTCCCATTTCCGCTCATGTACTCCAGGCTTTGGAGTTGGGACATCGCTTGACCATTTTGAAATTCGATTTAAATCCTTAAAGAATGCATTAGCATAGGGGTCAGTTAAAATACATTTGACCTGTCGGTTTATCAAGCCTAAAATTAGATTTTTAATCTTATCATCTTTGTCAATCAGTGGCATATATGGCCAGACTTGGGCAGTAGAATCGCGCAACCACATAGCATCAATATCTCCAGTAATAATAAATGAGTCGGGTTTCCCATCAATTTCCTCATAATCTACTGTTGTGTCTAAAGTATTTGGATAACAATTTTCAAACATCCATGCAAGTTCTGGGTCTGAAATACCAGCTTTAACTTTTTTGATAAGCTCTTCTACTCCTTCACTAACAAAACTTCTACTCTCTACAGGGGGTCTCTTGGAAACAAAATTGTTAGCCTCTTTGTGCTCTAAAAATGAAAAATTTGTAGCAGGGATTAGTGATATTCCAAGTGCTGCTTTTGTGTTATTGATGATAAATTTCCTTCGTTTCATAGGTTTGATCTCCCCCTTTTTAATATTCTATCTAAGGCTCTCTAATTTTCTCAACTAGTTTTTGAATTTCCAGACTTGGTTTTGGAGTAAAATGACTAACAACTAAAGTAGTAATGAAATTAAAAATCATTGCAATAATGCCAAAACCTTCAGGTGAAACTCCAAACCACCAATCTTCTTTTAATCCACCGCCAAACCATCCAAATTTGAATTTAAGCATGTAAAATAACATTGTTAATATTCCAACAAGCATTCCGCATATGACCCCCTCTTTATTAATACGCTTTGAGAAAATTCCCAATAAAATAGCTGGAAAAAAAGAGGATGCTGCAAGACCGAAGGCAAGGGCAACAGTAGCAGCCACAAAACCAGGTGGATTGACGCCAAAATACCCAGCCATGCAAACGGCAGCAGTAGCTGCTAAACGCGCAGCAATTAGCTCCCCTCGTTCTGAAATATTGGGGACTAATATTTTTTTGAGTAAATCATGAGATACTGCTGAGGATATGACTAACAATAATCCTGCTGCTGTGGAAAGCGCAGCTGCTAACGCCCCTGCAGCAAGTAAGGCAATTACCCAATTTGGTAGTTGTGCTATTTCTGGATTTGCCAACACCATTATATCAGCATCAACTTCAAGTTCATTTGTCAAACCATCAGCATTATATTGAATGTGTCCGTCCTTATTTTTATCGTTGAATTCGAGAAGACCCGTAGTTTCCCATTTGTTAAACCAATCAGGCATCTGATCATAGGGCTGATTGCTAACCGTTTCAATGAGGTTGGTTCTTGAAAATACTGCTATTGCTGGTGCAGTAGTATAAAGTATTGCTATAAATAATAGAGCCCATCCTGCAGATTTTCTTGCGTCACTTACTTTTTTCACCGTAAAAAATCGTACGATTACATGAGGCAATCCAGCAGTCCCAACCATGAGCGCCATTGTGATACAAAACACATCCAGCATAGATTTTGTTCCTGTTGTGTATTCATGAAATCCCAGCTCTTGATGTAAACCGTCTAATTTATCAAGAAGAAATATGCCGTCAGTACTGCTAGAGCCAAATCCTATTTGTGGGATAAGATTTCCGGTAATCAAAAATGAAATAAAAACTGCGGGGACCATAAATGCGAATATTAACACGCAGTATTGTGCGACTTGGGTGTATGTAATCCCTTTCATTCCCCCTAAGACGGCATAGAAAAGTACAATCCCCATACCAATTAATACGCCAGTAACAATATCTACTTCAAGATACCTAGAAAAGACCACTCCAACCCCTCGCATTTGACCAGCGATATAGGTGAAAGAAACAATCAAAGCACAAAATATAGCTACTAATCTAGCCGTGTTGGAGTAATAACGGTCTCCTATGAAATCGGGGACTGTAAATTTCCCAAACTTTCGCAAATAAGGAGCCAGCAACAGGGCAAGTAATACGTATCCTCCTGTCCAACCCATAAGGTAAACTGAGCCGTCGTAACCACTGAATGAAATAATTCCCGCCATAGAAATAAATGAAGCTGCAGACATCCAGTCTGCTGCCGTAGCCATTCCGTTTGCAATTGGATGTATTCCACCACCAGCGACGTAAAATTCTTTTGTTGAGGCAGCACGTGACCATATTGCAATTCCTATATAAAGCGAAAAACTTAGGCCAACTGCGATCCAAATCCAAATTTGAAGTTCCATAAGATTATTTTTTTTGAGATTGATCTAATTTATTCATCAAAAAAATGTAAACAAAAATGATGACCACAAAACCAAAAATTGAACCTTGTTGGGCAAACCAAAACCCAAGTTTAAATCCGCCAATCTTCACTAAGTTGAGTTGTTCAACAAACAAGATTCCACAACCAAATGATATCAAAAACCACAAGCTTAAGAGAATAGTAATGTAACGAATATTTGTTTTCCAGTAATTATTAGGTTTCATAATGTTTTTTAGCCTGTTAATTGTGTAATATTAAATGCGTATAAATTTTCTTAAAATCTATAATTGTATTTGCTAAATTTATTGCATAGAATGTAATTTATAGATTTTTTTTAATAAAAAATTATCATGCAGTCAAAATGCAGCGTAAATTTATTAATTCTACTTAAATAGAGAATTTAGATTTGTGATATGAAAAATTTAGTTAAAATATATACAATCACAGCTCTTTTCATTTTGTCATGTACAAACGAAAAACAAATTAGTGAACAACAATTAACTTCTTTGGTTAATCCTTTTGTCGGTACGGGGGGACACGGCCACACCTTTCCTGGTGCATCTATGCCTTTTGGAATGATGCAGTTGAGTCCCGATACAAGACTCGACGGATGGGATGGTTGCTCAGGATATCATTACTCCGATAATTATATATATGGTTTCACTCATACTCATCTTTCGGGTACTGGAATTTTAGATTATGGTGATATTTTATTGATGCCAACAAATCAAATTAATTTTAATAACGGATCTGATGGGAATAATGGCTACCGTTCTTCCTTTTCTCATCAGAACGAAACGGCATCGCCTGGCTATTATTCCGTCCATCTTGATGATACTGGCATTGATGTTTCACTCACCGTTTCGGAACGTAGTGGAATACATCACTACGAGTTTCCACCCAATTCAGATCAAGTTATAATTTTAGATTTAACTCATAGAGATCAAGTTATAGATTCAAATCTTAATTTAGTGGACAGTTCGCATGTCTCAGGGTACCGATTTTCGAGTTCATGGGCAAAAGATCAGAGAGTTTTCTACGATATGGTTTTCTCGCGCCCATACTCCAAAGTGATTATTGAAGACGACGTACTGGATGGTAAATCTGTCAGAGTAGCGTTTGTTTTTGATTCATCAGCGTCTAACGAATTAGAAGTTCGCGTTGGGATTTCTGCAGTAGATGAATTGGGCGCATTAAAGAACAGAACCCATGAATTGGACAATAAAACTTTTGAAGATATCAGACAAATTGCTAATAGCACTTGGGAGCAACAACTAAATAAAATTGTAGTTGAAACTTATGAGCAAGAAGATAAATTTAATTTTTACACCGCCTTATACCATACTATGTTGGCGCCTAATTTGTATCAAGACATAGATGGACGCTATAGAGGAATGGATATGAAAATCCACCAGGACAAAACGGTGTTTTATCACACAGTTTTTTCGCTTTGGGACACCTATCGTGCGGCCCATCCCTTGTACACCATCATTGAGCAAGAGAGAACCAATCAGTTTATTCGTACTTTTCTAAAAAAGTTTAAAGAAGGTGGTATTATTCCGATTTGGGACTTATCTGCTAATTACACCAATACCATGATTGGCTATCATGGGGTTTCAGTCATAGCCGATGCTTATCTAAAAGGGATTAAAGATTATGATGTAGACTTGGCATTTAAGGCCATGAAGCACTCGGCCAATCAAGACCATTTTGGTCTAAATAGCTACAAAAATCTTGGCTATATCCCGGTAGAGATGGAGTCAGAATCTGTATCAAAGACATTAGAGTACGCTTACGATGACTGGACTATAGCTATGATGGGGAAATCATTAGGGGAATTAGAGGATTACAAAACGTTTTTACAGCGCGCCCAGAATTATAAGAACGTATTTGACCCTAACACTAATTTTATGCGAGGACGCTTTAATAATAAATGGTATGCTCCATTTGATCCATATGAAGTTAATTTTAACTACACCGAAGCTAACTCATGGCATTACAGTTATTATGTCCCACATGACATTAGCGGACATATCGCCTTAGTTGGTGGAAAAAGCAACTATGAGACCATGTTAGATAGTTTGTTTTCTGCTAGTACCAATACTTCCGGAAGAAACCAGTCAGATATTACAGGTTTAATTGGTCAATATGCTCATGGTAACGAACCTAGCCATCATATGGCATATCTTTATAATTTTATAAATAAACCGCACAAAACACAAGAAAAAATCCGTCAAATTTTGGATGAACAATATTCTAATAAGCCAAACGGAATATCAGGAAATGAGGATTGTGGTCAAATGAGTGCTTGGTATGTTTTTAGTGCACTTGGTTTTTATCCTGTAACGCCTGGCACTTCCCAATATATTATTGGCTCTCCAATTGTAAAATCGGCTGTTATTAATTTAGAAAATGGAAAAACATTCACCATAACTGCTCCAAATAACAGTCCTTCAAGCCAATATATCAAAGAAGTGAGTCTAAATAACAGTCCGTTGTTAAATTCATATTTCACTCATAATGATATTATGAAGGGTGGTGTGTTAGAATTTGCAATGGGTCAATCAAAGACAGATTGGGGGACCCTAGAGGTTAATATTCCTTCTACAGCAATTGATGATTTTGAGATTACGACTCCTCCTTATATAGACAGTGGAGAGTTAGCTTTTTATAATGAAACTTTGGTCGAATTAAAAAGCTTACAGCCTGAGGCTACAATATATTATTCTACTGGATCCGAATTTTTGGTTTACTCCGAACCAATTCGAATTGATGACAACACTTTACTGAAAACTTATGCGGACATTAATGGGAATCGTAGTTCAACTCTTATCACCTCATTCAGAAAGAAAAATCCAAATATTAAAATCACTTTGAACACAGACTATTATTATCAATATAGCGCAGGTGGAACAGATGCTTTAGTAGATGGCATTATTGGGGGTGAGGATTTTCGTACTGGAGCTTGGCAAGGATATTTAAATAAAGATGTTGATGCGATTGTTAATTTATCAGAACCCAAAGCAATTAAAGATATCACTGTAAATTTTCTCAGTGATCAAGGAACGTGGATTTTCTATCCTAAAAGTGTGGAATGTTATGTTTCATCAGATGGAAAAAACTTTAAGCGAATCGGAGTTGAAAATTTTGAAATTAAACGATTTGATAAGCCACAAATTAAATCAATCACATTTGATCCTCCAAAATCCTCTTGGCAATACGTAAAAATTATTGCCAAAAAAATTGGTCCAGTACCAGAATGGCATATAGGCAGCCAACACGATGGTAAAGGATGGATATTTATTGACGAAATTCAAATCAATCATGAGTAGATGTAAATTTAAGATTTTAAATAATTTAGTAATATTTTCAATACTGATTTCTGTGAACATAAGTTCTTCACAAGAGTCATCAAGCCTACTTAAGTTGCCAAGTTTGTTTTCTGATAATATGGTATTACAGAGGAATTCAGAAGTTCATATTTGGGGCCATTCAGCAGCAAAATCTGAAGTAGAAATTACTGTTCCATGGGGGAAGTATGTTAACACCTCTAATTATAATGGTGAATGGGAGGTTATTGTTCCAACCCAGGAGCAAAAAGACCCCTTTGTTATGGAGATATGCGCAAATGAAAATTGTATCACAATACAAAATGTTGTTCTTGGAGAAGTTTGGTTAGCATCAGGTCAAAGTAATATGAGTATGCCATTGCAGGGGTGGCTGCCTGAAGACCCAATTGAAAACTCTTCCGCCGAAATTTTATCTTCTGATCAGTATCCGCTTCGTTTTTTTAAAACTAAACAAGCTGTTGGGCATAAACCAAAAACAATTGTTGACGGAGATTGGAAAATAAGTGATTCGACAAACTCCCCAAATTTTAGTGCTACAGCCTATTTTTTTGCAAAAAATTTGTACGAGGAGCTCAAAGTTCCAATAGGAATTATTAACAGTAGTTGGGGTGGTACCCCGGTTCAGTCATGGGCCAATCAAAATGCATTACAAAATATACCTGCATACAAAGAAGCGCTTAAAAGTATTGAAAATATGGATAATAAGTTAGTTGAATACAAAAACTGGCTTAGCCCACTAGACTCTTACCCCGACACAACAAAAGACTACATTTTTGATGAATGGAGTAAATTAGATTATAATGATTCACACCTTGGCCTTGAGAAGTTTGATGATACTCAGTGGAAAGATCTAATAATTCCAGGTAATTACGCAGATGTTTTTACCAACTCAGATGTAAATGACTTCGACGGAATTGTTTGGATAAGAAAATCGTTTACTATTGATCAGCTGAGCGAAAATTATAAGTTTAATCTTGGTTTAGTAGATGATATGGACTTTACATATATCAACGGTGAATTCATTGGGGCTACAGTTGGAGCTAATAGCTTCAAAGAAAAACAATACCCCATTCCTAATGGATTATTGAAAGAGGGTGAAAACACAATAGCAATTCGCTTAATTGACACCATGGGTGATGCAAGAATATATTCACCATTAACTATCACCAGTAATCAAAAAGAGATTTCATTAGAAGGAAATTGGAAGGCATTACCTACTGCAGAATTCTTTGAAAACAATTTCTATAGATTAAATGCAGAATATATGAGCTTAAACCCCCGCCCAAATTTTGTTAAGCTCTCCGCATGGACACCAACATCACTTTACAATGCTATGATTCACCCATTAATTCCCTACACGATTAAAGGTGCTATATGGTATCAAGGGGAGTCTAATGTTGGCTTTGAGGATGAATATAAAGCCGTCTTTAACAATATGATTGAAGGGTGGCGGTCTAAGTGGGCTTCTAATTTTCCGTTTTATTTTGTGCAGATTGCACCATTCAATTATAATAATGGTTTATCACCTGCTTTGAGAGACGCTCAGCGCCAAGTGACTACATTAGCTAATACAGGAATGGTAGTCACTCTTGACATTGGAAATCCAGAAAATATACATCCATCTAAAAAAAATGAAGTCGGAAAGCGCCTATCGAATTTGGCACTTGCAAAAACATACGGA
Source organism: uncultured Flavobacteriaceae bacterium (assembly GCA_913031185.1). Classification (GTDB taxonomy): domain Bacteria; phylum Bacteroidota; class Bacteroidia; order Flavobacteriales; family Flavobacteriaceae; genus UBA3537. The sequence goes on from CAJWDI010000003.1 coordinate 8,578, forward strand.
TTTCAAAATAAACATACTGCGTCATATCCCATTGGAGCCAAAATAGAAAATAATAAAGTAATCGTTACTTTCGATTGTAAAGATGGAGAAGGATTAAAGGTTAAATCTCTTCACGAAAATCAGATTGAAATTTCCGATGATAATATTCATTTTTTCAATGCAAATGCAGAAGCCAAAGGATGTACAGTAGAGTTGTTTTCAGAAAAAGTTAAGCATCCAAAATATGTTCGCCACGCTTGGAGCGATACTGGTACAGGTGCTGTACTTAATTCTAACGGGATTCCAGTTTCAACCTTTTTAATTGAAATCGATTATTAAAGTTTAAAATTATATTTCTTTTGATATTTTAAGTATATTTATAATAGTTGATTTTCAAATAGGATATAGGCTTTCGCGCCAGTGTAATTAATTATTAATTCAAGCTAATTTTATAGATTTTGCTTGTGAATAAATCCCTTTACTTTTACAATTATGTTGGTTGAAATTTGCGCAAATTCTTTCCGTTCTGCTTATAATGCTCAAAAAGCTGGAGCTAGCCGAATCGAACTCTGCTCGGAGCTTGCCGTTGGCGGCATAACTCCCTCTTACGGACTCATAAATCATGTTCTCAACAACCTAAGTATACAGACTCATGTTTTAATTCGCCCAAGAAGTGGTGATTTTTGCTACTCTAATGATGATTTTGAAATCATTAAACAAGACATCGAACAGTGTAAGTCTTTAGGAGCACAAGGGGTTGTTTCTGGGATTCTCAATCCAGACATGAGTATAGATGTTAATAGAACAATGGCGCTATTAAATCTTGCCCGTCCAATGCGTTTTACTTTCCACAGAGCCTTTGATTCAGTTCCTAATCCAATAAAAGCACTAAAGCAACTTGAAGAAATTGGAGTGAGTCGTATTTTGACATCAGGCCAAAAACCCTCTGCATTAGAGGGATTGTCTATGCTTATTAAACTTCAAAATAATTTTAAAGGAACGATAATTCCTGCTGCCGGAATAAATAGTGCAAATATTACTCAATTCAATAAGCAATATTTCAAAGAGATTCATTTTTCAGCCAGCATTCAGGAAAAAAGACAATCGACGGATTTCTTTCCGTTAAATTCATCCAAACACTTCGATGAATCCCATCACACTTTTACAGATCAAGAAAAGGTTCAACACATGATATCATTACTCCATGCATAAATTACACATTATAATTATTTCTATTTTAACGTTTCTGACGGCTTGCCATCCTGAAAAAGAACTTCCAATTATTACAGCTTTAGATTCTAATTGGTCATTTCGAACTATTAATTCTAAAACTTCACACCCAGCAACTGTCCCAGGAAATATCTATTCCGACTTAATTGACAATAGTATAATTGAAGATCCCTTTATTGGAGACAACGAATTCAAACTACAATGGGTGTCTGATTCTACTTGGATATATCAAACACGTTTCGATGTTTCTTCGACAATCCTCAATAAAGAAAATATCGATCTTAATTTTGAAGGTCTTGACACCTATGCTCAAGTTTACTTAAACGACAGTCTTATCCTCTCATCAAAAAATGCGTTTCGAAATTATAAAGTTCCAGTTAAAGACTTTGTATTATTAAATAATTCATTATCAATAAAATTCACACCTACTCATATAAAAGAGGAAATAGAAAAAAATAAATTGGGATATACCCTTCCAGAGGGGAGACGAATATTTACGCGAAAAGCACAGTTTCAATACGGCTGGGACTGGGGGCCTTCGTTGAATACAATTGGAATTTGGAAAGGCGTCTCTTTAAATGCTTGGAACGATGCAAAAATTGAGCATGTTTATTTGAAGAAGAAATCATATACAAAAGACCAGGCAAAAATCACAGCTAAAATCACTCTTAGTGATCCGCCAAAAGAACCCACATTAATAGTTTTATCTATTGCGGGAAAAGACTTTTCTTTACCAATTCAAGCGGGGAATGAAAAAAAGGAATTTGATGTTCCTTTAACAATCGATAATCCAAAGTTTTGGTGGCCGCACAATCTTGGTGAACCATACTTATACGAAGTTGATATTAAGCTCAGAAAAGGCGCTGTTGTTACAGATAATTTAAAAGTAAATCATGGCGTACGTAATGTCTCACTTATTTCTGATGATGATCAATATGGTCAATCTTTTTATTTTATGATCAATGGCATTCCAGTTTATATGAAAGGGGCCAACTATATCCCGCAACACAGCTTGCAAAATCGTGTAACAAACGCCCACTATGAAAATTTACTTCAAGATGTAGTGGATGCCAATATGAACATGCTGCGTGTTTGGGGTGGTGGCATTTATGAAAATAATATATTCTACGATTTATGCGATAGAAAAGGAATACTTGTTTGGCAAGATTTTATGTATGCTTGTGCTATGTATCCTGGTGATGAACCGTTTTTGAGAAATGCAGAGAAGGAAGCAGAGGATCAATTATTAAGGTTACGAAATCATCCCAGTATAGTTTTGTTTTGTGGTAATAATGAAAATTCTGAGGGGTGGCATCGTTGGGGTTGGCAAAATGGGAAAACAAAGGCTCAAAAAGATAAAATATGGGCGGACTATTTAAAACTATTTGACAGTATTTTACCAAACCAAGTTGCAAAATACACCGATGTAGATTATTGGGAAAGTTCTCCTAAATATGGTCGTGGGAATCCAAAATATCAGTCAGAAGGTGATGCTCACGATTGGTGGGTTTGGCACGATGCATATCCATTTGAGCACTTTGAAGATTTTGTTCCCCGTTTTATGAGCGAATTTGGATTTCAATCTTTTCCTAGTGCAGATGTGATGAAATTTATCAACCAATCGGATGACATTCAAATTGATACAAAAGCGATTAGATCTCACCAAAAGCATCATAGGGGCTTTGAGTTGATCGACTTATACATGGGAAGAGATTACTTAATCCCAGACAATGATGAGGATTATATCTTTCTGAGTCAATTGGTTCAAGCGCGTGGTATGCGTATAGGTATTGAAGCCCACAGAAGAGCAAAACCCTACAACATGGGTACGTTGTACTGGCAGCTAAATGATTGCTGGCCTGGGATCTCTTGGTCTAGCATAGATCATTTTGGCAATTGGAAAGCCTTACATTATGAGGCGAAAGATGCTTTTGAAGATGTATTGATTTCATTTGAACGTCATAATGATCGTGTGGATGTTTATATTGTTAACGACCTAATTACAAGTCTTGATGAATCTTTAGAAATTAAGCTTATTGATTTTGACGGAAATGTTTTATGGAGTGCATCAAAGCAAATCAAAGTTCCTAGTTCTAGTAGTAATTTAGTGAATTCATTTTCTATTAATTCTGGGCTAACAAGTAAATGGAATCAGGTTTTGCTTCGAGTTAATTTTGGAAACTCCAAAAGCACTTATTTTTTCGTTAAACCCAAAGAATTGGCACTTAAAAATAATGAAATTGAATTTGATGTTGAAAAAGTTAGTGGGGGCTATTTAATCAGCATGTCCTCAATTTCACTCCAAAAGGAAGTAATGTTATCTACGTCTGCTAAAGGTCATTTTTCACAGAACTATTTTGATTTACACCCCAATGAAATCAAACAAGTGTTATTCAAGACTGAGGCTTCTTCTGTTGGAAAACTACTTTTTAATAGTTTGAATAAGGTGTTTGATTGATAGGTTCACTTTGATTCCTAAAAAAAAGAGCCCGTATTACTACAGGCTCTTTAACAAACATTGACCAAATCAAAACAAATTATGAAGATTAATTAGCCCACCAAAGTTTAGTTGTTTTTATATCTGGGCCTTGTTCTCCAACAGCAGCCTCAACATTAGCTCCGTTGGATGTGTATGCTGAAGAGATGTAGCGCAATCTTTGAGGATATTCACCATTCATTCCAGCATATGATTTAATATTATTATCTGATGATGTTGTCATTGCAGAAGATGGATACCCGGTATCTCTGACAATTGCCCATGCTTCATATCCGTTGGTATAATTAGCAATCCACCTTTGAGTTGCAATTTTTTCCAACTTTTCTTCTGTAGAACCTGAGAGCGTACCCATGTCTGAGGCTAAGAAATCTGCATCGACTGCTGCACCCCAAAGCTCCATAGCGCGATTCAAACCGCTATCATAGTGACCAGCAGCATCGCCAGAAACTAAGCCTTTTACAATAGCCTCAGCTATCATGAAATGCGAGTCTGCGGCTGCCATGACCACAAATGGAAATATATCTTCTCCCTCATTTGATTTATTGATAATAATATCCGCAGGGTCAGAAAATAAATCCCCGTTAAAGTAACTTTTTATTTTTGGACTTAATCTTAGTGGTAATCCAACATAATTGGTGTTTTCTGGCATGGTTATCGTCAAATCGTCAGCAGTCTCTGTCCAAGTATAATCAAGATCTTGTACAAGCCCTGCACCGTCTAACGTACTTTTAAGAAAATCTACATGATCATTTATAAGAGAAACAAGTTCCCCTTCGGTTGGGTAAGTTATAACGACAGTACCCCCTTTAGCAGGACTTGCGATCATTTCAAGTCTTGGGTCATTATTAAGCTGTAACGCATTTATAAGTGGCTCACCTGATTTCCAGGCCCCAGCGGCACCAAATCCATAATAGATATCGCCATAGTTACAGTGTTCTACCCATATGTTACTAACGACATTGTAAGAGTCAAATAATGCATCACGATCTCCTAGGACCCCAGATGATATAGCTTCAGAAGCTGCTGTTGCAGCAAAGTCATCCCCAGGCGCGCCGTTAGCTCTTAGTGCCATTCTTAGCTTCAAGCTATTAGCTAGTTTTTTCCAATCTTGCATGTTTCCGTTAAACAGCACATCATTCTCTCCAAGCTGCTCAACTCCCGGACCTGTTGTAGTATTATCACCTATTATTCCAATGGCTTGGTTTAGTTCTGTAATTACTCCCTTGTAGATGGTAATTTGACTATCGTATTCAGGAAGTAGAACATCAGGGTTGGAAGCTTGAGAATAAGGAATCATTCCCACATTATCAGTATATAAATGATAATAGAACCCTTTCATTATTAAGCCAATGGCATAATATTGCTCGTTTTCTAATGTACCACCTGTTCCGACTAAATTCAAAAAGGCGGTTAAAGTACTATTGTATCCTGATAACCAGCCATTAGTTCCTTCTTGCAGCCAAGCTGCATATTCCCAGCCAAAGGCACCATCCCAGCCATATTGGCTATGTCCTCCTGCATGATGACCAGCGTACTGATCTTGATGGAAAATTTGACCAAACCATACTGGTGTTGCTTCAGGTTTAAAAAGTTTTTGTTGCAAGGTTGTAACAAAGAATTTCGCGCTGACATCTTCAACAGACAAAGCGTCTGGTTGCTCATTTATTTCATTAAAATCTTGAGTACATGAAAATGCTACAATTAGAAATAAACTCGTAAATATTACATTTATTTTTTTCATAATTTTTGATTTTTAGGTTAAAGATTAAAAGGTTAGTGTTACATTCATACCAATACTGCTTTGGGTTGGTAAAGCATTGTGGTTTATTCCTTGAATACCCAATGAATTACCTAACATCGATTCTGGATCGATATCGTCAGCATCTTTAGAAATGAAAAATAAATTTCTTCCTACCAATTGGATATATGCTCTTTCTAAACCAAGTCTACTGGCATTAGGGATGTTATACCCCAGAGAAAGTTCTCTAAGTCTTATATTGTCTTGGTCATACACATAGTTTGATGAAATATCTGACATAGCTGTCCAATAATCTTGGCCAGAAATGTTAACTGTATTTGCTTCACCAGTCGCTGTATTTGTTCCGCTAACTGTAATTCCAGTATCACGATATTGTAAACTTCTTTGTGACACTCCACTTCTGTCTAAATCTGCAGAAGTTTGTGAATAGACTTTACCTCCAAAACGACCATCAATAAGAAAATTAAGATTAAAATCTTTATAAGAAAATGAATTAGACCATCCACCCAACCAGTCAGGTTGCGCATTTCCAACAAGTACATTTACATCGGAGGCAATGGGCCTTCCATCTGCATCAACTTCACCTGTCCACTGTCTAGCGTAGATATCACCAATACTACCACCCACTGTAGCACTAATAGCTAAATTTCCATCAGTAGAGGTATTGTAGACAAAGCTATCCAAGCCATCAATCAATTCTTCAATCTTGTTTTCGTTTTTTGAATAGAAAAAAGATGTGTTCCATGATAAATCATCAGTGTCAATTACATTAGCTCCGAGTGCGATTTCTACCCCTTTGTTTACTACTTCACCGATATTTGATCGTTCGAACTGGAAACCTGTTGCTGGAGGAACCGGAACATCAAATATTAAATCTTTAGTAGAAATATTGTAAACGGATAAGTCAAATGTTATTCTGTTTTCTAACATGCTAAGTTCTAAACCAAATTCTGATGAAGTCACTGTTTCAGGCTTTAAACCAGGGTTTAATCTTACTGTTGGCGACAATAATGTTGTCAAGCCCAAGTACCCCGCACTAGGTACTGCAAATGACTGATACAATTGATAAGGATCTGTATCATTACCAACCGCTGCAATACTCCCACGTAATTTGATAAGATTAAAAATTTCCTGATCTGGATCAATAAATCTATTTAATATTGCAGACAAACTAGCTGAATTGTACATGTAAGATCTATTGTCTTCACTTAATGTTGAAGACCAATCGTTTCGGGCAGAAACATCCAAATATAAAAAGTTGTCATATGCAAGATTGACAGAGCCGTATAATGAATTAACCTTTTTAATTTGTTGAGGGAACTCTATAGGGGGGCTTAGTTGATCTAGATTAGCTAAGAAAAATCTTGTTGGAATTTTAAAATCAAACCCCGAATTAATCATACCCTCATAAGTTCTTTTAGATAAGTTTCCTCCGACGTTGGCCACCATATCTAGCTTATCTGAAAAGTTATGTTTTGCAGTTACTAAAAATTCTGAGTTCAATTCGCCAAAAGAATTTTCCTGCACTCGCATATATCCATCCCTGTTGAAATGTCTTCCTGGTTTGTGAATCTGGTTGTCTCTTACATTTGTGACATCAGCTCCAACTCGAACAAATGCACTCAGCCAATCATTGAATTCATAATTTACCTTTAAGAATCCTAAAAATCGATTCCTACGCACTCTGTTTTCATCGTGTTGGGTCATCCAATATGGGTTACCATTAAGTGAATTATCGGCATAGGTAATAACTCCAAACTCTTCTGGAGTGGCTGGGTTAGCCATTTGGTAATTTTTCAAATCGTTTATATTAACGTTTCGTGGCATATTATAGAGATATCCCATTGCACCTTGCGCACCTGTGAGCGATGCTCTGTTATTTACTTCCTGTGTAAAATAGGTAGCTTTGGTATCAACTGTGAGTTTATCAGATAAATCATTAATAGCTCTTAAGTTAAAGTTATGACTTTCAAGCTCTGAATCCTCAATAATTGACCCAGAAGTATTGTTAGTGTAAGAAAAGCGGATTGATCCACTGTCTGAACCTTTTTCAGCAGAAACGGAAGTGATCGATCTTACTCCAGTTTGGAAAAAATCTTCAACATTGTTGTTTTGAGCAGAGTAAGCTTTTTCAGTTCCATCATAATAAGGTTGTTGTGAACCATCTAGTTCACCACCCCATGAGAATCTTCCCCAATCAGTGTCTAAATCAGTGTAAGGCGCTCCAAATGACCCCTGACCATATTGGTTTTGAAAATCAGGCAATAACATAGCATCGTCGAAATATAAGTCAGACTTAACAGTTACTCCTAATCTTTTTGACCGTGATCCTTTTTTTGTAGTTATAAGAATAACACCATTACCCGCTCTAGAACCGTACAATGCTGCTGCACTTGGACCTTTTAGCACAGAAATTGATTCTACATCGTCTGGGTTAATATCAGAGATACCACCACCAGCAATGCTAGGTTCATAGCTGGGCTGTCCACCACTATCGTTTGACCCTGCAGTAGCTTGATTCCCTTCGCCATCACCCAAGACAGAAGCATTAATTGGCATGCCATCCACTATTATCAGCGCTTGACTATTCCCGCCTAATGAATTGTTTCCGCGTATTGTAATTCTAGCGGCTGAACCTAAGGACCCTGACTGCGAAATTTGTAGTCCAGCTACTTTACCAGCTAGTGAACTAGCTAGGTTATTATCCTTTACTGTGTTTACATTTTCGCCAGAGACTTCTGTTACTGCATATCCAAGCGATTTTTTCTCTCTTGATATTCCTAATGCGGTAATTACTACTTCATCGAGAAGTTGGTCTGATTCTAATACGACATTAATAGAAGCTGAATCGCTTACAGTTAGTTCTTGAGTTATGTATCCTATGTAAGACACTACTAAAACTTCTCCAGAATTAGTTTCAATACTAAAGTTGCCATCAAAATCAGTAGTAGTTCCTGAAGAGGTTCCTTTGATGACAACTGTGGCGCCAGGAAGCGGCAAGCCATTAGTGTCTGAAACATTCCCAGTTACTGTCTGCTGAGCCATCACATTTATTGAAATTGTAAAAAATGCAATGAAGGTTAATGTTTTAAATAAATTTTTCATAGTTACTTTTTATGGTTAACAACCCCAAAAGTAGGAACATAAACCACTAACTGCTAAAAATAGTGTACTGCAATTTGACTGCGTAAACTAAAAATATGTTAAAAATAACCTGTTAAAATTCAGATACTAAAAATAAAAGCGTTAAGATTTTGATTTTTCTTTAAATTTAGCTTTTTAGACAATCTGTATCTTTGACTTTGCACTGTCCTTAGAGAAATTCCTGAAATCTGTGCGATTTCATTATTGCTTTTGTTCATTTTTATGTACGCAATTAGTCTAAAATCAACCTTTGATAATTCATATTTTTCGTTCATTTTTTTATAAAAATCCGGAAATACTTCAATAAATTTTTTATCAAATTCATCATAAGTTGCCTCAGCGGTTATAAGCGAAGAGATATCTCTTTTTATCTTATTAAAATGCACTTGTGGGATGTTGTTGTCTTGACTTAAATTGTCTTTCAGTCTTTGTAGATATTCATTTCTCTGCATTATGAAATTGGTTTTACTAAACAATTCCCTTCTTTTTTTACTGAGTTCTTGCTTAAGATTCTTTTTTTCTAACTCTAATCTTTTACTTCTTTCATTTTGTAAATTGTTATTTATCCTTAGAGTAGCAACAATAAGAATTAAGATTAGAACGGCGGGAATAAATAAAATAAGCGCACTTTTGAATTTCTGTTGACTTTCATTTATTTCGATTTGTTTTTCAGACAATAGAATAACATTTTCTAAATTATCCAATGTGTTATAAGGATCGGCTAAAGATTGATTACTGTAGTGTATAATTGAATCTTTAACAGAAATGAGGTTTTCAAATTGATTCATATTTTCGTATACTTCGGCCAATGATTTAAAGCTATCGATTCGATTTTGAAAACTCAGATATGTTGAATTTAAATTTTCTAATAAGTACTGTTCTGCAGTCAAAAATTCATTTAACCCCTGATGGCAGTCAGCAATGGAAATATTTACCCTAATATACTCAGTTGGCTGAAGACTAATCCTCAAAGCTTTTGCTTTTAAATATAATTCTAAAGCATAGCGGAATTCCCCCTTTTCTTTAAAATAGTTTGCAAAAAGCACCAAGGACCTGGCATATTGTAATTTGACTTCAGGGTCAGATTTAAAATTATCCTCTCTCAAAGTATGGTTGAAACTTTTTTTAGACAATGCCAAATAATAATTCGCTTGATCAATATTGTCTTGCTTTAAGTACAGGTTAATAAATTGGTTGTAAGAAAATACCAAGTCTGATGGCTTGTTCAACAATTTTCTTCTGTCAAGAATTCTATTGTAATACTCCAAAGATTTGTCAAATTCTCCTAATTCTAGACTGATCATTGATAAATTTCCTTCAGCTGTACTCTGTCCGAAACTCTTATCTTCCTCAAAAGTGGTTTCGTACAAATTAAAATTTTCGATGGCTTCAATATAATAGGCCTGCGCTTTATTGTATTGTTTAGCATTGTAAAATCCATTTCCTATTGCGACTAATATCCATGGTGGTTTATTTATTTGTTTGTAAAGCCGCTTTTCTTTGGGTAACTTTTCAAAAATACTCAAAGCTTGAATTAAATAGTCAAACGATTCCTTTTCAAAATTGAGATAAAATAGAGTTTGTCCAATCAGGTAGTTTGTATCGAACAGTTCCCAGCTCAGATTGTTAAAGTCAGAGTTTTCAATTGCTTTAAAACCAAATTCAAGCGCCTTTTGCGGGTTTTGAAAAGCGTATTCACGCATTGAATCATTAACAGATGCAATATCTTGAGCATGAGTATTTTGCCAAAAACTAACAATTAGTAAAAAAACATGTAGTCTAATTTTTTTCAAAGCACAATTATCATTAATGAATTTTAAGATTATATTATTGCAAATAAATGCATAATTTTAAGACATTGCAATTATTTGATGTTATTTTAATCAACAGATTAACTTAACAGGGTTTAATCCCAAAATAATTTATAAAACTTTAATATTCAGATTTTTAAAAGGATCCAGACGTGGATCCTCGATCTCGAGTTCAGTTATTAAAGTATCTATATCAATTACATCGATACATTTGTATTTCTGCTGTGAATTAAATTTTTTAGAAATACACAGTAGAATAGATTTTTTTGAAGCTTTGATTATGGCCCGTTTGATTTGAACCACCTCCCAGTCGAATTCACTCAACCCATGATTTGGATCAATATAACCTGTACTTATAAAGCTGTAGTCAAATCTAATTTGTGAAATTTCATTAATAGCTCCAATACTGATGCTCATATGAGATTCCTGTGAAATTTTACCCCCAATAAATATTAAATTTACATTCTGTTTTTTGACTAGCTCTAGAGCAATGGGTAGGCTCACCGTAAAACAAGTGATCTTTCTATTTGCAGGGATGAGCTTTACCAATTCCATGCAGGTTGTTCCGCCGTCAATAAAAATTACTGCACCGTCAGAAATCATGGGCAGTGCCTTGCTTGCAATTAGCTTTTTTTCGTCTATATCAAAAACATCTATCGTTTCGTTATTTGTAATAAAACCTAATGAAATGGCTCCTCCATGAACTTTTTTAAGCATTAGCTTTTTATCAAGTTCTGTTACGTCTCGCCTAATTGTGTCTACTGAAACATTGAGCTGTTCGGCCATATCTGTCAGTAAAATGCGGTTTCTTAAAGAAACTTCATTTAAGATTTTTTGATGCCTTTCTTCCTTTAGCATATTGTTTAATTTGATTTCAAAATAACAAATAACAGTTGATTTTTATAATATTCAATAAAAATATTTTCAAAATTGCATAAAATTGCGGTAATTTGCAATATATAGCAAATAATTAATGGTATTATGATAAATTTTGAAACTAATTCCAATATGCAAACTAGTCTTGAGCTCATTCCAGTTAATATATTTGATGATTCTGATCAAGCTTCAAGTGTGATTGCGAATGATATAATTAATCAAATTAATAACACTTATAAAAGCAGGCCTTTTGTTCTGGGGCTAGCAACAGGGTCCACACCAATTAAGGTATATCAAAAATTGATAGCTGCTTATGATGAAGGTAAGGTGAGTTTTGTTAATGTAGTCACTTTCAATTTAGATGAATACTATCCAATGGAACCTGATTCTATTCACTCCTATGTTGAGTTTATGCACAAAAATTTATTTGATCATATTGATATTCCGAAAAAAAATATTCATATTCCAGATGGAACAATAAATTATGATAGCCATCAATCCTATTGTGAATCATATGAGCAATCTATCAATGCTTTTGGTGGTATAGATATTCAACTTTTAGGAATTGGCCGAACGGGCCACATTGGATTTAATGAGCCAGGCTCAAGTATAAGTTCGCAAACACGTCTGGTGTGGCTCGATAATGTAACTCGGAAAGATGCCGCAAGTGGATTTTTTGGAGAGGATTTTGTTCCAAAACAGGCCATAACCATGGGTATTAGCAGTATAATGAAAGCCAAAAAGGTATATTTGATGGCATGGGGAGAGGGTAAGTCTCATATAATTAAAAGGACGGTTGAAGGTCCTGTTAGTGACCAAATTCCTGCAACATATTTACAACAACATGATAACTGTGTTTTCATCCTAGACAAGGCCAGTTCTTCTGAACTTACAAGACAGAAAACGCCTTGGCTTCTTGGTCCGTGTTTGTGGCAAAAAAATCTTGTCAAAAAAGCTGTTATTTGGTTGGCAGATCTTTGTCAAAAATCCATTTTAAAATTAACTAAAGAGGACTACGAAACTAATCATTTACAATCTCTTTTATTGGCCTTTGATTATTCGGTTACCGAATTAAATCTACAAGTTTATAACTCGCTACTACATACCTTTAGTCTATGGGAAGTAAATAAAGCGCCAAAGCCAAGCGTCCCCTCGAAAGCTCTTATTTTTAGTCCACATCCTGACGATGATGTAATCTCAATGGGCGGAACGCTAATTCAGTTAGCCGATAACGGATATGAGGTTCACGTTGCTTATCAAACTTCAGGCAATATTGCAGTTTTCGACGATGAGGTAATACGTTTTATGCAATTTTCCATGGATTTTTTTCCCAAGGATGAACGTTTAAAATCTTCTTACAACCAAATTCTAGATGCTTTTAACAGAAAAAAAATAGGCGATATTGACACAAAACAAATTCAATTACTAAAGGGAAGCATCCGAAAAGGAGAGGCTCTAGCCGCCTGCAGAGTTTGCGGCGTGCTAGAAGAAAATGCACATTTTATGAATTTGCCTTTTTATGAAACTGGTGCAGTCAAGAAAAAACCACACTCAAAAAACGATGTGGATATGACAGTAGTATTGCTAAATAAGTTACGCCCTTCAAAAATATTCGCCGCTGGAGACTTGTCCGACCCCCATGGGACACATCGCGTTTGTCTTCAAATTTTGTTTGATGCCATCGATCAATTAAAAAATGATAAAAATACATGGATCGAAGATACCGAGATTTGGCTTTATCGTGGAGCATGGCAAGAATGGGGGGTCGACGATATTGAGATGGCAGTTCCACTAAGCCCTGAAAATGTTGCCAAAAAAAGAGAAGCGATATTTAAGCATCAATCCCAAAAAGATCGAGCCATGTTTCCTGGTCCAGATCAACGAGAATTTTGGCAAAGAGCCGAACAGAGAAATCAACAAACTGCAAAAACATTTAATTTTCTAGGTCTAACTGAATATCAAGCAGTTGAAGGTTTTGTTCGTTATAAATAACGTGATTCAAAAATATTCTTTAAATTGGATTATCAGTTTTAACAATAAAAATTCAGATGAACCTAAACGATTATTTTAAAACCAAGTTTTCTTGTTTAATATTTATCAGCTGGATTTTTTTGTCTTGTACTTCTGATACATCAACTGAAATTAAATTTGATTATACTATAAATTCCATAGATATAGTAAATAATCAAATGGATGTTACTTTCACAATAACTAATTCTACCAAGGTTGACTTAGACGAGCAAAACTGGTCTCTACATTGGAATCAGATATTGGGCAGCCCTGTACAAGGCGGTTTACCAGATGGCATTGATTTTGAATGGGTAAATGGCAACTCGTATTTTATTTTTTATTTTGGAAAAAAGTGGAGCGTATTAGCTGGAGAACGTATTTCTTTTAATGTGAAGACGAGTGGTGTCGTAAGCCGTTTGGATTTTGGCCCTAAAGGTGCTTTCGTTGTCTGTGGTGGAAAAACTATTGACGTAAAAAATACCATTCATTGGGAAAATGCAAAAGGGTTAGCACAATTAAATCTACCAACCGCTAAAAGTCGTTTTGAAAAGTTAAAGAATATTAAGTCACTTAAGCCTGAAAGAATAGATTGGGTTTTGCCAAGGCCTTTATCCTATATAAAGCACAATGGGCAACGTCCCAGGCTTGAAACTTGGCGAGTTTTCGACGAAGATTATTTCCAAAAGAGTTCAGAATTTTCAGCAGTAGATTTGTTTGAAAAAATGGTAAAAGATCGTTTTTCAGCTGTAAATATTGAATGGACTGACTCTAAGTCTAAAAGTAATATCATCATTTCGTCTGAAAAAACCTTATCAAATGAAGCCTACAAATTAAATATTGATTCCGATAAAATAGTCATAAAACACAATTCATATGCAGGGCTATTATATGCGCTGCAATCTCTGTATCAAATCGATCAAGTTTCATTAATTGAGCAAATTGATTGGCCGATTGTTGAGATCAATGATCAGCCTCGTTTTGCGTACCGAGGCTTTATGTTGGACATTTCCCGACATTATTTCGGTTTAGAAAAGCTTAAGCAAATAATTGACGTCATGTCTTTATTAAAATTAAATCAATTTGATTTAAAATTAGCAGATGATGAAGGTTGGCGATTGGAAATTCCAAAGCTAGCTGAATTAACTGAAATTGGCTCTAATCGTGGCTATACAAATGACGAAAAAGATCGGTTGATTCCAATGTACGGCTCAGGAGCACAAGGAAATGCTTGGGGTAACGGGTTTTTATCAAAAACAGATTTTATCGAATTACTTCAATACGCACAGTTTAGAAATGTTAATATAATTCCTAACATCAGTTTTTCTTCTCACGCACGCGCTGCTATTGTTTCTATGGATGTTAGGAGGGATCGCTTTATGGCTGACGGCCAAATTGACAAAGCTAATGAATTTGCTTTGAGTGATCTAAAGGACAAAAGTCAGTATGCATCAGCACAACTCTATAATGATAATACAATTAATATCTGTATGGAAAGTTCACTTGCATTTTTTGACAAAGTGATTGCTGAAGTTGCGGATATGTACCACCAAGCTAAAGTTCCTTTTAAACAGTTTAATATTGGCGCCGATGAATTACCTTTTGGAGTTTGGGAGGGTTCACCAGTTTGTGCTAATATCATTGGAGAAGGACAGCGGGGCAAATCGTTGGATGAAATTTACAACCAAACCTTGTCTTTTTTGAGAGATAGGATTGAATCCCGTGGTGCTATCATGGGTGGGTGGGAAGACTTCTTGTTAATACACTCTAAAAATAGTCAAAGTGAGACCGTCATGAAAGAAGAGAAATTCAATTACAATGTTGTTCCCTATTCATGGAATAATATTTGGGGAGGTGGTCGAGAGGATATGGTTTATAAATTTGCGAATGCTGGATTTAAAACGGTTATGAGTAATTCCTCAGCTTTTTATTTCGATATGGCAAATGATAATGATATGGACTCCCATGGGTTGAGTTGGTCTGGTTATGTGGATTATTTTGATATGTGGGCCATTGAGCCTTTAGATATTTTTGCAAACTCATATCTCAACAAAAAGCATAACATAAGTGAAGATTATATTTCCCAAACAACAAGATTAAAAGAAAATAAACGCAATAACTTGATTGGAATACAAAGCCAGCTGTGGAGCGAAACCATTACAAGTGAAGAGATATTAGACGAAATGTTATTTCCAAATCTCATTATTTTTGCTGAAAAGGCATGGGCACAAAAACCATCATGGCTCTCAGTAAAAAATCATTTTCAAGAAGCTCAAATGATGGAAGACTGGAATGAATTTGTTAATCTTTTAGGCCATCACACATTAGGTTTAATCGCTTCTGAATTTCCTGAAATTAAATACGATATTACAAAACCTGGTGCAATTATCCGAAGGGATTCACTTTATGTTCGTACTGAATTCCCCGGGTTAAAAGTGCATTATACTACGGATGGAAGTGTCCCAACTATTAAGTCAAAACAATACACCAAACCGGTTTCGGTTGAATCAGGATCTGAAGTTGTTTTGAGGGCTTTTGGATTCAATTCTAGAGGAGGAAAGTCCATAAAAATTACCCCTTAGTGATTTATTAGTCCACAATTGATTGGTATACTAATGCCTTTAATTTTTGGTGATCGTCTAGGCTGATTGGTACAACTTGAGTAAAATACACAACAACAAGTTGTTCCTCAGGATTAACAAAATAACTAGAATGATAGGCACCACCCCAGCCGTATTCACCATCGTTACCAAGAACTCCACGATCCCCAAAATCATCAGTTATAGAGAACCCTAATCCAAAGCCAGTTCCAAAATCCCAAGGGAAAGCCACATCTTTGTAATAATCACCGCCAAGGTGATTTGTAGTCATAAGTTCAACGGATTTTCTGGACAAAATACGTTTTCCGTTGAACTTCCCATTGTTTAGTAACATTTGAAGAAAAATTGCATAATCTTTGGATGTGCTTAGAAGCCCAGCTCCACCAGACAAACTTGTTCGAGGCCCGTTGAGGTATTGCCCTTGAGAAAATTCTTCTCCTTTTTCTGGAGCTCGAACAAGCCCATCCTCTTTTTGGTTATAAACAACAGATAGTCTTGATGCTTTTCCAATTGGTAAATAAAAACTAGTATCATTCATCCCAAGCGGGTCTAGAATTCTTTCCTTGATAAACACATCTAATGTCTTTCCGCTAACAACCTCAATCAACGCGCCTAGAACATCAGTGCTATACCCATAGACAAAGGATTCCCCGGGATGTTTTTCCATAGGAAGTCTAGCCAATTTTTTTACACTTTCAAGAATTGGTTCTTTTTTATGCGCAAAGTACCATCCTTGTAAATCTGCATCTTCCCATTGTTCACTAGCCAACCCGTATCCATACCCTATCCCAGAAGTATGCGTCAATAAGTCTCTGATTGTAATGGCCCGCTTGGCTTTGACAACTCTATATTGTTTTTCCTCTTTTGTATTTTTCCCACCTGTTACTGGCTCTTCAACAGTTGATTGTTCAAACTCTGGGATGTATCTTGACAATGAATCGGAGAGCAGTAATTTACCCTCTTCCTGGAGCATCATAATACCTACACTTACCAAGGCTTTTGTCTGTGAGGCAATACGGAAGATTTTATCATTAGTCATTGTAACTTGGGTTTCTAAATCACTCATTCCAAAAGACTTGTGATAAGTTATATTGCCATTTCTAGCAATTAAAATCACAGCTCCGGGTAATTTTTTATTAGTTACATAACCCAAAAAAACACTATCAATATTTGAAAGTCTTAGAGAAGACATCCCGTTGTTTTCGGGGAGATCGGATTTAAGATCTTGGCTAGAAGCTTTGCCCAATAAAAGTGTAAAACACAAAAAGATGGCAAATCTTTTATTTAAAAAGTTGTTCTGAAAAGGTAAAAATATATTCATTCTGCTAACGTATTAAAGCCTTTATTATTTGTCATTTAACAAATTTAAATTCTCTGGTTGATATGAATTAATAAATGCACGCTGCATTTTGACTGCATGAGGCTTAATAAATTTTTCTGAAAAAAGCCGCCAAAAAGTAGTGTTTTAAGATAATTGTCTTGAATTCAGATTTACACTCAAATTCGTTCTTGCTGTAATAGGTTATACAGTCCAAACTTCGTGTTTTGTTCTAATTATAACCCTTCATCAGTACTAGCTTAAATTTAAATTATTCTATATAAAAAGGCACCCAATTGGGTGCCTTTTTTGGTATTGGTTAGTAGTTAAAGTATTATGATTTATTCTGTCATTGATTTGGTAGAAAAAATTTTATATGATTCTCACTTTGCATCTTTACACCAAAGTGTAATAATTTCAAGTAAATATTGTTTTATTTCAACATAGGCAATTTAATATTGTGATGATTCATATAGTCAATACATAATTAAACAACCTATAACTTCATGACAACTATATTATTTAAACACAACCGCAACACTGTATTTTGTTTCGCCAGCTCCGGCTATGGAGAGGGGTTATTCAATATCTGAGCTTATTCCCTTTTTTATCAAGTAGATCAAACTCAATTTGGGTTTGATTTTTTTTAAAGAAATTTATACAAAGCTATTTAAAAGTTCGAGTGTTTGTTTCGAAAACAGCCCCATTGGGTGTACAAAACCCGCAAAATCTGTTGCGGGTTTTTTTATGCAACGCGTAAAGAGATTAAAATGGATTGCTAATTTAATTACAAACTGCTCCTTCTGGGATGACAAGCGCTTTAAAAAGATCCCAAGAGACATCTTCTTCGGAGTTCCAAGGGGTATCATCGACGACTATGCCGCCAGCAGTAATTGTTAGGGAGCCGTCTTCACATGCAGTGTATGTCACTGTGATTCCTTGTTCAGTTTCTGTGTAGGTGCAACATTCTATGTTGTTATTGTTGTCGTCATCATTGTCGTCATCGCTGGTACAAGCGCTGATGCTCAAAGTCAAGACAAATCCGACCAAGGCAATGCCAAAGAATTTTATAAAAGTTTTCATGTGTTATTAATTTTCTTAAAAATAGAATAATAATTCAATAAAAGCGAATTTGAGCCTTGCAAATAATTTTCAAACAGAGCAGTAATATAACCTTTGACGCAATTGTTTTTTTTGATTTAAATCATTTTATCATAAATTTCCTGAAATTTTGTTTGCTGTTCTTCGTTAAACACAATTTTTCCCTCACCACTTTGACCCTTTCTTATGAATTGGTTATAGGTCTTTTTTTGTACTTTATTTTTTTCTCCAAATAAAACCTCATTTTTTTTCATCCATTCAAAACTTGAAAACTTCAAGGCTCTATTAACAGCCTTTTGATCAAAACTAATCCCTAGAAAATCAACGATTCGTTTAATTTCTTTTTCTTTATTCTCCAAAAGATGTTCGTATTTGACATACAGAATAGGAAGTTTTTTTCTATTTGTCGTCCAATCTTTTATATGTTTGAACCATTTTTTTTGTTTAAAAAATTGATTCAAATATTTATCAAATGTCAGGTTTGGATTGTTATAATTTTTTTGTTGATGAAAGTGTGATACCGCGACATCCATGCCATTTCTATAAACATAGATAAACCGACCTTTAATTTTTTTATCAAAAAAATTATAGTGGTCATGTGTTTTTATTACTCTTGGAGCTTTTAGCACTGGTGGTTTCTCACCAAGATAGGAGGCGTTTCGAATCCATGGGGAAACCTCATAAATGTGATTAAAATCCATTACCCCCTCTGTGGTTAAATGATATAAAATCATTTGCATTACTGTTGTCCCGGACTTTGGATATGATGAAATGTAAATGTCGTCTATTTGCTCTCCAAAAAGCAGTTTGTATTGCTTGAACTTATAGTCTTGAGATTTATTGAAAAAATAATTTGCTATTCGTTTGAACAGCTTATTAAGTTTAACAAGCTGTTTCGCAATGATACCATAGCCTTCATATTCTTTTGTCTTTGTTTTCTGCATAAAAAAAAGCTTAGCATAAAGCTAAGCTTAATTTATAAATATTAATAATTAGTTACAGGTACCTCCCTCAGCAAGTGCAACAGCCTTGATTTGCTCCCAAGTGGTGTTACCATCGCCAAAGCTTTCATCAGTCCAAGGGGTGTCATCGACCACTTGACCGTTAATACTGTAAGTATATGAGCCATTTTCACAGGCAGTATATGTGTATGTATTTCCCCCATCTACATAGGTGTAGGTACAACACTCATTGGTATTATCATCGTCACTGCTGCTGCAACTACTAATTCCAAGTGCTGAAAAAAAAGCACCCAAAGTAATGGCAAAGAATTTTATAAAAGTTTTCATGTGTTATTAATTTTCTTAAAAATAGAATAATAATTCAATAAAAGCGAATTTGAGCCTTGCAAATAATTTTCAAACAGAGCAGTAATATGTTTTATAACCACCAAGGCAGAAATGCCGCTATTGTGGCGTTGTAAAACTAATCTCATTCCCATAATAAACCCCATTACAGTCCTCGGCATAGGCTCTGTAATGATAAGTTGTGTTGGGCAATAGCCCAAAAATATAAGCCTCGAAATTATCGTTCCCGAAACCATTGTCAGACAAATTGTCGGCAACCGTTGGATTTTGAGCCGTACTCCAACACACCCCTTTGCGGCTCATTATCGTATTATTGGGGGCTACGAGACTGCTACCACCAGAAGTGGCCGTAGTTTGAGTCACATCTGTCGCTATAGAAGTAATAAGACTGACGGGCTGGAGGTTTGCAGGATCTTGAAAGCAGTAGTCGTTATTGGCATTTCCAGAGATGTTAATAGTACCAAAGCTACAGTCATAACCGTCATTATTGACCACAAAAAACCCACAATTGCTTATCCCAGCAACATTAAATACATCGTTATTATTAATATACAACGTATTATAAACAGTTTCCAGCGCATCTATATTTAGGGTTTGCAGGGCGTTGTTATTGTACATATATAACCCTGTGTTTGATGGCGACCCTTTGCCTAAAAACACACATTGTGGGATTGAAATTTCAGTCAATAAAGGATTATTAAAAATAATAAGCCTATGATACAAACCTCCCGTGAGGTTTGGAAAATCTATTAAAGTGAGCATGTCATTATTTACAATCTCAAAGCGTTTATTTTCATATGTTGTTTCTATGGTTTGTAAACTTGGTAAGCGGAGTACTTCTAAACTATTGTTATGGCTTATATATATATCCGTTTTATTTTCTAGATTGACTAAATTTGGCATCTCAATGGTTTCTAATTGATTGTTGCCAGCAACATAAAACTGAATAACACTGAGCGATTCAAGGTTAGGAAAAGATAATGATTTTAGAGCCGTATTTTCAATGTAAAATCTATTATTAATATTTATAGATTCATTTAAATTAGGACATATGAGTTGCTCAATTGTCATGTCATTTTTTATATTTAAATAAGACATTGTTGTAAGGTTTGGAAAC
Source organism: uncultured Flavobacteriaceae bacterium (assembly GCA_913031185.1). Classification (GTDB taxonomy): domain Bacteria; phylum Bacteroidota; class Bacteroidia; order Flavobacteriales; family Flavobacteriaceae; genus UBA3537. Next base: position 29,324 of record CAJWDI010000003.1, read on the forward strand.
CGTAGTTCTAAAATGTTTCTATTTGTTGGTGCTGAAGATTGAACAGATAAATATAGATCTTGAGTAATATTTAAATAGGTCAAATTGGTAACCCGGCTGTATTGAACGGCATCTAAATTTACAGATCTAGAGTTCCAGTCGGTACCACTTTGGAAATTATAAACCTCCGCAATATTGGGATCTTCATAGCCGACTTCCACTTGGTCCCCATAGACGACATCGTCATTAATGGTTTTGGCAAATGCGCGCACGTAGTATGTGGTGTTTGGACTGAGTCCAGAGGCTGTGAGCGTATAGCTTGGGTTGGCGCCTGCCCACCAGTCGGTACCACTGTTGTCTTCGGTAATGGTGGCACTGTCAATGGTTGGTGCAACAGAAGTGCTGTAGCACACCCCCACTTGGCTGATGTTTTGCATATTGTTGGTGACCACTTGTGCGCCATAGGTCATTGCATTTCCAAAGAGTTCCAACTCGTCGTTGTTTTGAAGTGTGACATCAATGCTGTTGCACTGGGTTAAAGTGAGTACCATTTCGTCTTGAACGGTTTGTGCTGTTGTACAGCTGTCGTTGGTTGTTGTGAGGCTCAAGGTAATTTGTTGGTTGGCGATGTCGGCGTTTGAGGGGACATAGGTGGGGCTTTCGGCAGTAGCACTGTCAAAAGTTCCTGTTCCGCTTGTCGTCCACTGCAAACTGGTGTAGTTGGCAGCCGAGGCATTTTGTACGGTATAGGCATCTCCCGCACAAACAGAGAAATCTGCGCCCGCAGATGCCGTTGGATAACATGTAGAGCAGTCCGTTACTGTAATGGCGCCTGTACTGGTATCCGGAGCACAAGATGAAGCATTGGTTTGAACCGTAAACTCAAAACGACTTCCAGAGGCCAGGTCTTCTGGAGGTGTTCCGGAAATGATGAGCTGGTCTTCAATAATATTGGCCGTAACCCCATCCGGGAGACCGGTTACAGTAGCGTTGGGGGCGTTTCCTTCAATTAAAAATGTGATGGGTGCAATGGATTCTCCAAGACAAGCCGTTTGATTGAGTTCGCCCTGCTCCAAAACCAAAGCGGATTTGGGAGTTACTACAATGGTTCCCGATGCAATGGTATTTACATTGCTGTCTTGTGTCGGAAGGGTCACAGTATAGTTAAAAGTGGTTTGGGTGCTCACGTCTTGGTTGGCAATTCCCGAAATGGTCAAAATACCATTCAATAGCGTATATCCAATCCCATTAGGAAGACCAGAAACGCTCATTTCACTGCTGTCACCACTCACCGCATATTGTATGGATTGCATGCTTTCGAACTCACAAACAATTTGGGTGTCTGTTCCAGGTTCAGAAACCAAGCTGAGTACACTGGAATTGTATTGCGAAAAGGTAGGCTCCCATATGTTGCCATCCCAAACCCATGAAATCAAATCACCAAGGCTGATGCCGTCCGGGAAATAGGCGTCAAGCGGGTTGGTAGCGACATTACTAATGCTGGTATCTACATAATTTTTAGTGGTGACGTCTTGTGCATCCGTAGGATCAGCAACATCTTTAATTTGGCTTCCATTGGCACTAATTTGCCCGTAAACCGTAGTACTTAATAAGATTACAAAAAGGTAAAAAAAGTTTTTCATTGCGTTAAATTGAAAAATAAAAATAAGCAATTAACTTAGAACTTGCAACTTGCAACTTGCAACTAGGAACTCAAAGCTTCTTTGCCGCTTCAAATGCCGTTTTAATGACCTGCCCCCAAAGCTTGTATCCTTGTGCATTCAAATGCAATTGGTCCGATACAAAATAATCTTTTACAGGTTGCCCTTCTCCGTCCAGAAAGAACGCTGCCGTAGCGACATAAAATAGATTTTTCTTTGTTTCGGTATAGCTCCTGATCAATGCATTCGCTTGGGCAATTTGAGGCCAAGCCTGCCAGCGTTTTGGTGTTGGGGTTGTTTCTATGACAAAAATGGGCATCTCAGCCCCCAATTGTTTTTTAATTTTTTTGTAAATATTTACAAAAAGTCTTTTGACTTCATCTGGGGTCAAATCACTGTGGGTTTGGGTCTGATTGCCAGTGATGTCATTGGCGACAAACAAAAACACGGCATCCGCTTTTTGATGGCCTTTGGTCAGGCGTTCCACAAAATGAACCAGGTCGTAATAATGTGCACCCCCATATCCCCTCAATACGCTTTGGTATGGCGCTAAGTCTTCGGCCGCTGTTGTCCAAAGCCTGATGCTGGAGCTGCCAATAAATAAGAGGTAGTCTTCTTTATCAAAATGGTCTTCTTTGAGCTGCAGCGCTTGCACTGCTGTTTCAAAATGTTGATTGTGGGCGATGTATTTCTTTTCAAGGGAGCAGCTGCTCAAAACAAGTGCAATGATAAAAACGCAGTAAGGTTTCATAAAAATAATTTGTGTAAAAATAATTCTAATGCCCGAATTTTTTAAAAACCATCCCCTTTTTTTGATTTTAATTTTAAAAAAGCGCGCTAATATAATGTTAAATAAAAGGTGGTAGTTTTAGTTTTCATTAATTTTATAAATTATGAATTTTAAGCTCAATTCTTCCGGTCTCACTTTTAGCCAATACGTTCCAAAAGTCAAAACGCCTTTTGAGCGCCTCTTTGAGATTTTTAAAGAACTCATCACCCATACTTCTGGTGATTTTGATGAAGCCATTCATTGGATGCGTGAGCTCAATAAAGAATATAAGTTTGCAGACGACAGTTATACCATTGACGATTTTATTGAAGATCTATTGAAAAAGTCTTACATACAAACCCCCGACGGGGGTACTGTTGATGGCCCAGGCGTGACGCTGACTCCAAAGACTGAAAAACTGTTGCGGCAACATGCCTTAAAACAAATCTTTGGCCGCCTAAAAAAAAGAACCTCTGGAAATCACGCCACCAAGCGCACAGGACCAGGTGGAGACCCCACTGGGGAGTTTAGGGCCTATCAATTTGGGGATTCTGTAGAGAAAATAGCGATGACAGAGAGTATTCGAAATGCGCAAATTAGAACCGCCGCAACAGCATTCAATCTTAGCAAAGAGGATCTTGTTGTCAATGAAAGTGTTTACAATACACAAATGAGTACCGTACTGATGATCGACATCAGCCACAGCATGATTTTGTACGGGGAAGATCGCATTACTCCGGCTAAAAAAGTGGCCATGGCCTTGGCGGAATTTATCAAGACCCAACACCCAAAAGACAGCCTCGACATTTTGGTTTTTGGAAATGATGCTTGGACCATTAAACTCAAAGATATTCCGTATTTAAAGGTCGGACCTTATCACACCAACACCGTGGCAGGATTGTCTCTGGCCATGGATTTATTACGCCGAAGAAAAAACAGCAACAAACAAATCTTTATGATTACGGATGGCAAGCCCAGTTGTCTAAAAAACGCCGACGGCACCTATTATAAAAACAGCAACGGGCTGGACCATTTGATTGTTGATAAATGCTATAATATGGCCCATCAAGCCAAGCGTCTTAATATCGCCATTACTACTTTTATGATTGCCCAGGATCCTTACTTAAGACAGTTTATACAAAAGTTTAGTGAGGCCTGCGAGGGTCATGCCATTTATACCGGATTGGATGGTTTGGGGGATAAAATTTTTAGAGGATATGAACAAAACAAAAAAAAGCGATAGCACCATGAAACATTGTAAAACCATAGGGGAATTAAAAAAAACAAGCTATCAACCTACCAGCATTCAAGCCGAATTGGCCCATAATTTACGCGAACGGATCAGGAGTGGGATTCCCACATTTACCGGGCTTTTTGGCTATGAGTATAGTGTCATTCCAGACCTAGAGCGCGCCATTCTTTCGGGTCATAGCATTAACCTCCTGGGATTAAGAGGTCAAGCCAAAACGAGAATTGCCCGTCAAATGACACAGCTTTTGGATGAATGGATTCCTGTTATAACAGCTTCAGAAATCAATGACGACCCTCTTGACCCCATCGGCCTTAAGGCCAAAACTTTAATTGAAGAAATGGGCGACGACACCCCTATATCCTGGCTGCATCGTGACGATCGTTTTTTTGAAAAACTCGCCACGCCAGATGTCACTGTTGCAGACCTCATTGGCGATATTGATCCCATCAAAGCCGCAAATCTAAAGTTGTCTTACGCCGACGAGCGTGTCCTTCACTTTGGGATGATTCCAAGAGCACACCGTTGTATTTTTGTGTTGAATGAATTGCCAGATTTACAAGCCAGAATTCAGGTAGCGCTTTTTTCAATTCTTCAGGAAAAAGAAATTCAGATTCGTGGTTTTAAACTCAGGCTGCCCATAGCATCACAAATCATATTTACGGCCAACCCCGAGGATTACACAAATCGTGGCAGCATTGTCACCCCTTTAAAGGACAGGATTGGATCACAAATTTTAACCCACTATCCTAATGACATAGCAACTGCCAAATTAATTACGAAACATGAAGTTCAATTAGATGAAGCAACTCTACAAGCCATTCACATTCCAGAGTTGGTTAGAGATCTTATTGAACAAATTGGATTTGAAGCGCGTAAAAGTGAGTTTGTAGACGCCAAAAGTGGGGTCAGTGCCCGAATGAGTATCAGTGGTTTTGAAAACCTGATTAGTGCGGCCGAACGGCGTCTATTGATTAGCGGAGAGCAAAATACGACAGTTAGAATGTCAGACTTTTTAGCGGTTATTTCTGCAATCAATGGCAAGGTAGAATTGTTATATGAGGGTGAACAGCAGGGTGCAGAACAGGTGTCTTTTCATCTGATAAACCAGGCCGTTAAATCCTTATTTCAAAACTATTTCCCAGAAATACAAAAACTCGAGAAGCCAGGTGAAAAAGGCCCCTTTGATGGCATTCTTGAGTGGTTTTACAAAGACAACACACTCTTTTTAGAAGATATCCTCCCCAACAGCACTTACCAAGATCTTCTCAAAAATGTCCCAAATTTGGAAAAAACCGTGAAAAAATATGTTCCAGACGGTTTGCCGAAAGACCGCTATTTTATGATGGAATTTTTGCTTTGGGGCTTGGAGGCTAATAAAAAGTTGAAAAAAGCCCGAACGATTGAAGGGCTTCAGTTTAGTGATGGATTTGGAAATATTTTAGAGGGGTTTTAATTAAAACCGCCCCATTGTTTTTGCTTATATTAGCAACTATATATGAAAAAATTAACCATTTTATTTTCAGGCGTATCTCATTTGTTGTACGGTATTTTATCTCTCACAGTTCCGTTTTACAAGTCAGAATTCATTCGCTACGGATTCGAAGACTTTAGGTGGATGATTGGAGGCGCCCAAATAGTGTTCGGTATTTGTCTTTTACTTGGCTTACGGTTCTATAATTTAAGGTTGCTATCCTCCCTTGGTTTGGCCTTGCTTATGGCGGGTGCCCTAGCCACGCGGATGGCTATTGGGGATGGTTTTATGGCCTCTGCACCAGCACTTGTTTATTTGGCGGTTAATTTATATATTTTGACTAACACTTTAAAACACAAAAAATGAGATATTTAAAACAAATTTTAATGCTATTCGTCTCTATGGTTGTACTCAATGTATGGTTGTTGAGATTTAACAAAGCTACGACTTATCGTGGTGGTGACGCTACCAACATGCTAGAGGAGTTTATGGTTTATGGTTTTGATAAGCCCTTTTTGTATTTCATAGGCGGCTTAAAAATAGCAGCAGCTCTAGGGCTGTTGTTGGGCTTATTTTATAAAAAGTTTGTCATTCCTTGTGCATCCATTATTACGGTCCTTATGATAGGTGCGGTGGCCATGCACTTTAAGGTCTCAGACGAGGCCCATAAGTTTTTTCCTGCCGGATTGATGTTACTTTGCGGTTTGACCATCATTGTTCTTTCTAAAAGAGAAAATAAGGCCACATTGTAGCCATTGCTTTTTAATCATTCCCCTCAATATTTTTCTGATAGGCCGAATGCAATGTTTGACTCATCTCAGCAGCAATGCTTTGAAACTCTTTTTTGTAGACAACATTTGTATTTTCAACTTTGTTTTCCCTGTGGTCGTATAGCATTTTATCCAGCACGGAGTTGTCCGCTGCGTTTATAAATTCGGTATAACTATAGGCCTTTGTTTTTAATGTAAAGCCATTGGCTCTTTTGATAAAAACATGTTTTCTTCCTTCCGATTCTGGATTTTTTAAAATGGGTACAAGACTGGTACCGTCCAATTGTTCTTTAGGGGCCTTGAGCTCGCACAGCTCAACCAATGTGGGATAAATATCAATCAAGGATGTTAAGGCAGCTGTTGTTCCATTGCTTTTTGACAATGGATTATAAATGATAAGAGGCACTTGGGTAGCAGTGTTGTAATTTGTAAACTTAGTCCACTGTGTATGTTCTTGCAAGTTGTATCCATGGTCTGACACCAAGATCACAAGGGTGTTTTCGGATAGCTTTTGAGCCTCTAATTCCTTCAGGATTTTTCCAATCAGTGCATCCGTATAAGACACGGTGGCATAATACCCGTGTATCAAATCAATGGCCAAACTGTCGGAGACCTGTCCTTGTTTTGGGATGTTTGAGTAGCTGCGCATTTCAGCCCAGTTGCTAATGCTTATTTCTGGAGCATCTTTTGGGGTGTAATTGTAATTTTCCGGTTGTCTAATGGTTTTTCTATCGTATAAATCCCAATACTTTTTAGGGGCATTAAAAGGTAGGTGTGGATTGATAAAACCCGCAGTTAAAAAAAATGGCTTTGGATTCTTTTTTAGTTGCCGGAGATCTCTAATCAACTTTTCGGTTAGCAAACCGTCAATGTAAGTGCTGTCGGAAACGGCTGCACTTTCATAAGCAGGCCCCCTGTCCGTTGCTTTGTAGTGCCTGCGGTTGTCTGGATTCTGATAATCTTTCCACAAGGATTGCCAATAATCAGTTGGCGCCAAGCTGCTCGCATTGACATCAAAAGCATAAGGTCGCCAAACCTCATCCCAGTCGCTTTCTCTATCGTCTAAATGGTGATAGATTTTTCCATTAGAAATGGTTGTATAGCCATTGTTTTTAAACAATTGCGGCAGGGTGATGGCCTCTGGTGTTTCCCTTTCAACAAAGGTTTTATAATCTAAAAACCGATTTTTTGTAGGCAACATTCCTGTCAACATACTAGCGCGAGAGGCCCCACATACGGGTACATTACAATAGGCATTAGTGAATTTGACGCCCTTCTCTGCCAGTGCATCAATATGAGGAGATTGTATATGCGCTGCCCCATAACTGGCCAATTCAGGACGCAAATCATCTACATAAAACAACAATACATTTGGTTTCTCTGGGGGCTGATCGAGAACGATCCCTTTACAGCTCGATAAGATTAAAACGAAAAGAAGGCAAAGTTTTTTCATAATCAAATTATTTGTGCGATAAATGTAAACAAATTAAAATTCTTATGGTTTCATTTAAACTTTATGATTGCTTTGCGCCGGCCTATGCACTTCCATATTTTTATTAGCTTTGTGTGATCATTTGGTTGCTAAGAAAATTGTGCTATTTTTAGTTGATTATTTTAGCTATTGACCTTAAAATTAAATTAAATATGGCTATATACAGATTCGTTCAATTCATATTATTTCTTATCCCAACACCTCTAGCCCTTTATTCTGTTGGCGATTTGATTTCGAACTCAACCGAAGAGGTCTCAAAAGTGTTTTACAAGCCAACTTATGAAGTCAATGTACAGCGCGATCTTATTTATGGGTATGGCTTGAGCCACGATTCGTTTAACTTAGAAAATCCCAAGCAAATCCCCTTAAAGCTAGATGTATATATCCCCGAAAATGACTTTTCAAACCGCCCCATTATGGTTTTAATTCATGGTGGAGGATTTAGAGCTGGCAGTAAAGAGAAGCCACCATTTATTGCAATGTCAAATTTTTTTGCTGCTCGAGGCTGGGTTGTATTTAATATAAATTACAGACTTCTAGGGGACTTTGGAAGTCTCCCCGCAACGTGGGGCGTCTATGTTGATAAAAAAACCATTCCTTCTAAGCGTCGTCAAAACAAGGCCGTTTATCCAGCTTTGAGAGATGCCAAGGCAGCTCTTCGCTGGGTGATAGCCCATAAAAAGGAATATGGCGTTAATACAGATTATATTACGGTTGGTGGCGGTTCAGCGGGTGCTTATTCAGCCATTGGCGTTGGAATAACTGAAAATGAGGACTACAGAGACGAATTAACGGTTGAGGAAGACCCTACACTTTTATCTACAAACCTAAATGAAGTGTTTGAAGTGAAAACAATTCTGAATTTTTGGGGTGGGAAAGAATGTGTGGATGCTATTTATGTTCTCAAAAACAAAAAATTGTACAATGAGAATAATCCTTCATTATTTACTGCCCACGGCACTAACGACCTCATTGTTACTTATGAAAAGGCGGAAGCCCTAGAAAAGATTTATGATGCTACAGGAGTACCTCATGTGCTCTATGCTCTTGAAGGAAAAGGACATGGGCCGTGGAATTACAGTCAAAATGGGAATAGTTTAGGGGATTTAGCACTCAAATTCATAGCAGTACAACAGCAGCTAGAAGTCCTTTAGTTTCGGAGCGGTCTTGGTTTTAAACCCCCTAAATTATTTAATGACTGTAAGGGAATGAGGAATGATGTAAATCAATTTTTAACACATCACCTTGCAATTGGTAGCCAAAGGTGTATTCGACCTTGGCCTCATCGCCATTTAAATCAGTAAAGAAATAATTGCCCATCGCAATGGCTCTTTTTTCCTCAAGGATGATTCCTGTGTTTTCAAAGCGCACTTTTGTCCAGGGTTGAATTGCAAACCCTTTGTCTTCCGTACAAGCTCTGTCATCTCCTGCAATAAAATAAGACAAAGCCTCTGCTTTGGTAGGTCTAAATTGTTCAATTTCACACTTGGTGGGTTTGAATAAAACGCTTGCATTATCAAAGGCATAACGCGCGTCTAAGAATGCACTAGCGAAGGCTTCGCATTCCGCTCTTTTATCTTTTAATGCGCCGATACTAACGACACCATTTCCCCATTTTTCTTGGGCTTCTAATACTTGGTCTTTTGTAATCATTGTGAGTTTAGTTTAAAGGTTATGAATTTATTTTAATTGTATTTAATTTTTTTATATGTCTTGATTTTTTTCACTTCTTAAATCCGTATTGAAAATCAATCCAAATTGTAAAAAGGTTTTGGATGTTGTTTGTACTTCTTGCCTCAACACCCCAACTTGAAAATGAATGTTGTTTGTATACTGGTAGCCAAGGCCACCATAGAGACGGTTCCGGTCAAAAAAGGCAGCCTTGTCATTGAGGAAAATTTCGTCGTAGATCCCCAAATACATTGTGCCGGTTTCTATTTTTGGGCGATTGAGGGGTACAAAAAGCATCAATCTGTAGCGAAACCGTATTTTAAAATCGGCTTCTATAAAGCGCTGTTCTAATCTGTATCGGTGCTCAAATCTCACACGTCCCAAATTATTGGTAGATAAGAATTGCTGCCAAATCCTATGCTCCTCAGTTTCAGGACTTTTTCGATCGGACTCGTAAACATGATTGCCAATGTGTGCATATCCAAAGGTTGCAGAAGCGTTGGGTTTAAAGTGGTAATTGAGCCCCGTTCTGAGCAATAATTGTTCGATATTCGTTGGACTAATTGTGTGGTTTCGGTACTGTGCTTCCGAATGAATACTGAATTTTTCGCTGATTTTATTGGTGCCAAAGTACATCAACCAATTGCCAGTCTCCTGCTGTGAAAATCCCAACAATGATCCCAACACTAAAAATCTAATGCAATTTTTTATTTTTTGGGTCATATTCTAATTTATTTTGATTCAAGCTTAGGTTGAGTTTTGAAGAATGCGATAATACTTTCGGGATTTTTTTTATTTCCGCGTTGCGATATCAGCATAATATCAATACTTCGGTTTTTCGCTTTTAACAAGAAATCCTCTAGAATTTCAATGATGTCATAATCCAAGAATTTTGTTTTTATCACATCGATTTCTAAATAAGAATTTGCAGGGATTTGTTCTAGCTCTTTTAAAATCGCCCCTTTGTTTATGAAGGTTACTTCTTCTGCCAAGGTCATCTTGACTTTTTTTGATCCGTTTTTATCCTCTTCAATGTGTAAAAAATGAGAATTTTGGTAACTTTTAATCAAAATCACAACAGTTCCTACAGCCAATCCCATTGCAATTCCAACCAATAGGTCTGTAAAAATGATCCCAAGCACTGTTACAATAAAAGGGACAAATTGTTTCCATCCTTGTCTATAAATGCTTACAAAAAGAGTGGGTTTTGCTAATTTATATCCCACCACAAATAAAACAGCTGCCAAAACAGACAGAGGAATCATTTTTAATAATTCAGGAATTATTAAAATTGAAATTAGAAGCAAAAAACCATGTACAATTGCGGACATTTTTGTCTTTCCTCCAGACTGGATATTGGCAGAACTCCGCACAATGACTTGTGTGATAGGTAGGCCCCCAATTAGACCAGAGATGATGTTTCCACTGCCTTGTGCCAAAAGCTCTCTGTTTGTTGGGGTAACCCGTTTTCTGGGGTCAAGTTTATCGGTAGCCTCAACGCATAACAGTGTCTCCAAACTTGCGACAAGTGCTATAGTAAAAGCAGTTATCCAAATTTGTGGATTGGTAATTTGATTGAAATTAGGGCTGGTAAATTGTCCTAAAAAAGACGAAAAATTTTCTGGGGTTGGAACACTCACGAGTCTTGAACTTTCAATGGCCAATGTACTATTGTCTTTAGTTAGTAAAAAATATACAATTCCAACAGATACAGCGACCACTGGTCCTTGAATAATTTTAAAAATCTTATAGGACTTGGAAAGCCAAACATTCCATGTAACTAAAATGCCAAGGCCAATACAAGCTATGATGGTAGAACCTAGGCTAATAAAGTCAAACATTTCATTGAGGCTGGCGTTTGCTGCCAAAGCCTTGTCATAGCCAAAAAAATATGGAATCTGTTTGATTACAATGATGATTCCAATACCGGTTAACATGCCTTTTATTACAGATGATGGAAAGTAGTATCCAATGACTCCTGCCTTTAGCAACCCAAATATAATTTGAATAACTCCACCAAGCACCACTGCGAGCAAAAAGTTTTCAAAACTCCCCAATTCACCAATGGCAACTAGAACTATGGCAGCCAGTCCGGCAGCGGGTCCGCTGACTCCTATTGCTGATCCGCTGAGTGCACCAACGATAATACCCCCAACAATTCCTGCAATAAGTCCAGAAAACAATGGCGCGCCACTGGCCAATGCAATTCCCAAACACAATGGGAGTGCTACAAAAAAAACAACGATACTGGCCGGGATATCGGCTTTTAAATTTTTTAATGGATGTAAATGATTCATAATTTGATTATGTGATATATATGATTTGTAAAATTTTTATTGTGGTGGAATGTGAATTTATTCCAGTTTGAATTAAGGTCTAGCTTGCTTCGGGGGGAGGCGAAATAATCTCTATTGCAATAGAGTTGTGATGAGAAAGATTGTATGCTTTTATGGCATTAGAGGAAACGCGCAATTGCGCGTTTCCAAAATTTTCATATTCAGTCTCATTCTCGCTTTTGAGTTTGCACTCTTCAATTTCGCCTTTTTCGGCTTCGCTGTTATCACTGGTTTCGCTCCATTCATAAACTGTAAAATCAGACGCGATATCAAGTAATTCTGAAATGGGTTGTACGCACATGCTCATGAGTATAATCACAGACATGAAAACATTTAATTTATGAAAATTAAGGGTGGATTTAGCGGTCATTTCAGGGCATTAAAAACAAGGTTGGTGTAAAAGCGTGTGATGTTGTTTTCTCCTTCCTTAAAATCAGTCAAAGAGGGGAGATGTTCAGCAAAAAAACGCTGGTTGTGGGCGCCTTCAATAATGGTTGAAACCAGCATGTGTGGAAATTCAAATTTCGGGTTGTATTCTAAAACAAATTCACTAACGCGATGTACGACTTGTTTATAGGTTTTGAAAAATCCTTTTTCGTTCTCGATGTCAATGTCTTTGTTGTGATAGGCTTTTGAAGATTCCATGATGATGATTTTATTCAATAAAACTTCATTGATAAAAGAAAAATCGCTGTCTTGCTTGATGTCTGCGGCAAGCAATTCAATAGCATGCATAATTTTCTCTTTTGGATCATCAATGTTGGCAGTTTGGAGTACAATTTTATAATCCATCCAACTCCAGTACCAATTGACAAGATAAATTAGCAAAGTGTGTTTGTTGGCAAAATAACGGTAAACTGAGCTTTCATTCGATCCAATGGCTTCTCCTAATTTTTTGAATGTAAATGATTCAAACCCCAGTGTGTTTATCATCTCAATACTCTTGCATATAATATGTCTTCCAAGGTCCGAGGATTCAGGGTCCTTAGCATATAAAGTAGGGCTTATTTGAATTCGAATGTTTAAATTTTCCATAGTAAAACTTGGCAAATATAATAGTATTACTATTAAATTAATATAAAGATTTGTTAAAAAAGCCTTTACACGCCTTTGCCGTTTATTACGCCATATTGCCGTTTATTACATAGGGCTTTTTTAGCCTGTGGTTTCTATTTATCTTTACACTGTAATTTAATATCTTATTACAAGTTAAATTGGTTAATTGGTAAAGCATCGCTTCTTGCGGTGCTTTGCTTTTTTACAGACTTCATGAAGCTTGATAATGTGTAATTTATACTGATGTGTTCCTAAATGGAATATTTTTTGTTCTGATTTTCTAAAAAATTTCATATGTAGACGCGTATTATATAAAATAATTACTACCATACATTTTTGTAAGCCTGAAAAACTCATTTTGTATAGGTCTTTTTTTAAGTTGTTGTGTCTAAATACATTAAAAAAATTGTATTTTGCATTTTGTTTAGAGTTATAAATAAGCTTAGACATCTGTTATAATCCTTTAATTTCCAATTTCTTATTTGATCCTTTACGAACTCAAGTAAGAATCACCGCTTTAACCATGAGACCACTTCAATTCTTTGTTTTGTATGTTTTTAGCGTTTTGACCTTCGCACAAGAGCATCCTGTAGTAATGTCCTTTACACCTGAAAATTATGCTGCTGAAAACCAGAACTGGGACATTACACAAACAGACAATCAGTTTATGTATTTTGCAAATAATTCTGGCCTGTTGGAATTCAATGGTTCCAAATGGACCTTGTATCCAGTCCCAGATAATCATATCAATAATTCTATTGTTCGCTCGGTTAAAGCTATTGGCAACAAGGTTTATTCTGGGAGTTATATGGATTTTGGTGTTTGGGAAAAAAATAAGCACGGTGTGCTTGCTTATGAATCCATCCCAGATAAGCTGGAAATCAACATTAAACAAGAAGAGCAGTTTTGGAACATTGAAGTTATTGACAACTCGATTCTTTTCCAATCACTTTCAAGAATCTATTTAATCAATTTAATCAACAATGAAGTTAAAATAATTGAATCCAATGAAGAAATTTGGAATACATTTTACATTGACGGCGCTGTTTATCTCGCAAAGAAAAATAAAGGGGTTTACAAAATTGTAAATGGTGAAGTTGTTCTACTTAGTGCAGCCCCTGAACTTTTATCTTCTAAACTTGTTGGAATTTCTAAGTTTAATGATAAGCACATGTTTATCACACGTAACAATGGTATTTTATACTTCGAAGACGGCATTTTAAAAGAATGGCAATTAAGCTCAGAACTTGATTTGTCTAAATTGGCGATTTACAGCAGTTTACAATTAAAGGATTCCAGTCTTATATTAGGCACCATTTCAAATGGGATCATTCATGTTCGGCCAGATGGCAGTTTGAAATATAAAATAGATTTCGAAAAAGGGCTAACAAACAACACCATTTTATCTCTTTTTCAAGATCAAAAAAACAACTTGTGGCTTGGGTTGGACATTGGAATAAGTCACATAAGCTTATCCTCTAAATTTAGGGTTTATAAAGATGCTACTGGTCAAATAGGTACTGTTTATGCATCTGTCGTTCACAAGGACAATTTATACCTAGGCACCAACCAAGGTTTGTTTGTCAAGCCCAGGGGCTTTGATGGTTCTTTTGATTTTATTGCAGGGACTAGCGGTCAAGTTTGGACTCTTAAAGTCATTGATGACCTTCTTTTTTGTGGGCACAATAAAGGCACTTTTATTATTGAGAATAAAAATATAAAATCAGAAATTTTTGATGCCGATGGCAGTTGGGAGTTCAAAAAAATAAAGAATACAGACTTAATTTTACAAGGCAATTATGAAGGTCTAAATGTCCTTAAAAAATCCAGCGGCCACTGGGAATACAGTCACAAAATTGACGGATTTGATATTTCGTCTCGATTTTTTCAAATCATAGATTCAACCGTTTATGTGAATCACGAAATTAGTGGGCTTTATAAGTTGGATGTTACCAAAGATTTTAAGACCTTAAAAAAGTATACCGCTGTAAGTAATGTCCCTACTGGAAGCGGCTCTAACGTCATAAATTTTCTTGGCGATTTCTACTACACCTCCTCAAAAGGCGTTTTTCGTCTAGACCAATCCACGGGCGAATTCCAAGAAGCTTCAAATTTTCAAGACATATTTGATGAATACATTAGCACTACATTAAGCTCTACCACACTTTTGGATATCAATTCAACCCAGCAAATGAAATGGTGTTTTGCTGGTAATAATATTTTATTAATTTCACCTGGAAGTCTATCTAACAAACCAAAGATTGAGCAAATTCCAATTGTATACTCAAATTTTAGAAACGTGGTTGTAGGATTTGAAAATTTGACTAGAATTAGTGATAACGAATTTCTCCTAGGCTCCTCTAATGGTTACTTTGTCCTAAGAAGTGATTTGCCCAAGATAGACTATCGTCAAAAGATTGAAATTAATTTGGTCATGGCAAATCCTAAAAACCAGATCAAAGCAGCATTAGATTTGACAACAGGTGCCCTCTTAAATTACAAAAACAACAATCTATATTTTGAATACAGTGTACCCCAATATGGTAATATTGTAGAGACCAATTATTCTTATAAACTTGAGGGATGGTCCCAAGCTTGGTCAAGTTGGTCATCTGCCACGTCTCAAATTTTTGAGAATTTACCATCTGGAAATTATATTTTCAAGGTTAAAGGTAAGGTGGGTAACACAGAAACAATTAATGAAGCTTCCTTTGAAGTGGTCATTCAACGTCCTTGGTTTTTATCGATTCCTGCCATTACTATCTATATTATTTTACTTTTAATTGTTTCGGTGCTGATTCATAACATTTACAAACGGTACTACAAAAACCAACAAAAAGCTTTGCTGCTGAAATCTCAAAAAGAAATGGCTCTAAATGAGTTGGAAAACAGTCAAAAACTAATGCAACTTAAAAATGAAAAATTAGAAATTGCAATCGATAGTAAAAATCGAGAACTCGCAATTTCAACCATGAGTTTAATTAAGAAAAACGAATTCTTAAATACAATAAAAAAAGCGATTCAGGAACAAGGCACTTCCAATGGCATTCGGAAAGTCATTAAAATTATTGATAATAATTTAAACAATACTGATGATTGGAAACTTTTTAAAGAAGCTTTTGACAATGCGGATAAAGACTTTTTAAAACTGGTCAAAGAAAAGCACCCAAATCTCACCCCTAACGATTTAAAACTGTGTGCCTATTTGCGTTTAAATTTAGCTTCAAAAGAAATAGCCCCACTTTTAAATATTTCACCAAGAAGTGTAGAGGTCAAGCGATATCGATTGCGAAAAAAGATGAATTTAGCACCAAAATCTAGCTTAACTAATTATATTTTAGGACTGTAATGTTTAATTAATTGCTGTAAAACCTATACACCTCCCCAACATTTAGTGTTACCTCAACGGTATTTTACTTTTCAATTTGTATATTTAACATTCCAAATCTCTTCTTAAAACTTAATATTACCATTTTAGCAATAATTTTTAACCGGCTGTATGTATTTTGTAGCGTATTAATTTTTTGCCCATACGATATGTTATGATATTTTTAACAAAATCAAACAAACCAAATTTTATGAAAAGAATAATTTATTCCTTTTTGCTGACTTTTTCTTGTGCTTCATTTGTGTTTTCGCAAACGTTTTCAGCTTCAGGAACAGTTAAGTCCAGTGTTGATAACATGCCGCTTCCAGGTGTCAATATTGTTGTTAAAAACACCTCTAACGGTACCGTATCAGATTTTGATGGAAATTTTTCATTATCAAATTTATCTCCAGATTCCGTTTTAGTATTCACTTATTTAGGCTTTGAAATTCAAGAACAAGTAGCCGATGAAAATATGGAGATTCTACTGATTGAAGACAATGAAGCATTAGAAGAAGTGGTACTTATTGGTTACGGTTCAAAAAGTAAAAAAGACCTCACGGGATCCGTTTCCATGGTAAAGTCCGAAACCATTGAGAAATTAAAGCCTGTGGATGTATCTCAAGCCTTACAGGGTAGAGCTTCTGGAGTTTCCGTGACATCATCCTCAGGATCTCCAGGAAGTGGGTTTCGCATTCTCATTCGTGGTGTGAGTAGTAATTCGGACAATGATCCATTGGTAGTCGTAGACGGCTACATTGCCTCTATGAACAGCATCAACCCCGACGATATCGAGTCTTTGACGGTTTTAAAGGATGCTCAAGCGGCTATTTACGGGATTGAAGGTGCTAACGGTGTGATTTTAGTGACCACTAAAAAGGGGTCTAAAAACGCTGCACCAAAAGTATCATATAACGTTTATACTGGGGTGCAAGAAACTTCAAAACAATTGTCATTATTAAACAATGTGGAGTATGCCGCTCTTTTAAATGAAAGTTATGCTGCAAATGGTGAATCGCTGCCTTATCCAAATCTTTCGAATTTGGATAACAATACAGATTGGCAAGAAAACCTCTTTAGTCAAGCGCAAATGACAAATCACAATATTAGCCTTTCTGGTGGAACCGATACTGTGACCTATTACTTAGGCGCTTCTCATCTAGATCAAGAAGGAATTATTGCTAGTGATAAATCTAATTTTGTTAGAGATAATGTAAAGCTAAGCCTTGGTCTTGATATTTCTGAGAAGCTAACAACGACATTAAACCTTAACTATTTTGCGAACAGTCGCAGAACAATTAATGAATCTGGTCTGGGGTCTGTACTGTTTAATGCAATCAGCTATTCTCCCTTATACGCGTTGGATCAAGAAGATTTGAGTGGTGCCTTTGGCAATGAGATCATTAACCCGTTCTCTCAAATTAGAGACACTTATAATTCCTATTTTGGAAACAGTATTGAGGGTAATTTTCAATTGGAATACAAAGTATTGAAAGGCTTGACAGCGACCACGCGAATGGGTTTTAAATCTTACAGCGATAAAGCCAAATCATTTTCACCTATTGTAAATTATGGTGCTGGTAAAGTTTTTAATACGGACCGCAGTACTGTGAGTCAAAACAAACAACAATACAATTCCTACACTTGGGATACTTTTCTCAACTATAAGAACACTTTTTTTAACCATCACACAGCGGAAGTCACTGTGGGAATGGCAGTGACTAAGGACTGGGGCGATGGTTTATTTGCAACAGGATATGACGTCCCAAATAATTCTTGGGATTTTGCAGACATTGCACTGACTACAGGGACCAATGACGCCAGAGAAACAGGTTCATACACCTATGACAACAGATTGTTGTCCTACTTTGGAAGGCTGCAATACGATTACAAAGGTAGATACTTTCTCTCCGCCATGTTGCGTAGAGACGCTTCCTCTGCCTTTGACAAGGATTTTAGGGTTGATTATTTTAAATCCTTGACAGCCGGCTGGAAAATTTCTGACGAAGCCTTTTTACAAGACAACCCTGTCATTAATTTCCTCAAGCTAAGGGCCAGTTATGGTACACTCGGAAATTTGGTGGGCAGTGATTTGTACAGAGCGACCCTTAGCGGAGAAGCTACCTACGTTTTTGATAATGCTTTAACCAACGGAACAGC
This sequence comes from uncultured Flavobacteriaceae bacterium, assembly GCA_913031185.1. Taxonomy (GTDB): domain Bacteria; phylum Bacteroidota; class Bacteroidia; order Flavobacteriales; family Flavobacteriaceae; genus UBA3537. Next base: position 47,308 of record CAJWDI010000003.1, read on the forward strand.
CCTAGGACCTCTGCCAAATGCTGTTGCGTCTTGGGAAACTGCAGAAAAGTTAGACATTGGCTTAGATGCACAACTGTTTGGTAATAAGCTTGAGATCGTTGCAGATTATTTTTCCGAAGATCGTGTAGATCTTCTCATACCGGGATTACCTTTTTCGGGTATTTTAGGTGCTTCTGCTCCAGGCTCAGGGACACCTGTTGTGAATGCAGGAACGACCAGAACAAAAGGTTTCGAATTGATGCTAAACTACAGTGACGCAATCAACGATAACTTATCCTTTAAATTGGGTTATAATATCACCCAGCTTGAAGGTGAGGTTATTTCAATCAATTCGGACGTGGCCTTGGAAGGGGGCTCGTTTGGAATTGGTCAATTGGCACCTTCTAGAATGGAAGTGGGTCAACCCATTGGTTATTTTTATGGGCTCCAAACGGATGGTATTTTCCAAACGCAAGCAGAGGTAGATGCGCACCCTTCTCAAGCGGGGCTTGGCAATGCTGCTCAAGCTGGAGACTTACGTTTTGTGGATGTCAACCAAGACGGTATAATTGATGCCAACGACCGTACCTTTATTGGAAAGCCGCTTCCAGACTACATCATGGGATTCAATTTGGAGATTGATTATAAAAACTTTGATTTTTCTGCTTATGCCTATGCGGAGTTAGGAAAAGATATGGTTCGAAATTATGAAAGAGACCAAAGAAATGTCAATCGACTGGACTATTATTTAGACCGTTGGACAGGGCCAGGAACTAGTAATGAAGTTCCAAGGGCAACCACTGGAGCAACATCGAATAAGCTGTTCTCTGATTTCTTTGTTGAGGATGCCTCTTTTCTACGCATCCAAAATCTACAACTCGGATACAGTTTACCACTTCCTGAGGACATTGGAATTTCCAAATTTAGAGTTTATGCCTCAGTAAATAATGCCTTTACTTTTTCTAAGTATAAAGGATTTGATCCTGCGGCTACATCAGGAAATGCACTCGGAGGAGGTATTGACCCTGGTTTTTATCCCGTGACACGACAATATTTAGTAGGACTTAATATTTCATTTTAAAATATAGTACAATGAAAAAAACAAATAAAAATATATTATTAGGAGTCCTGGGCTTGTTATTGGCCCTTGGAATTTACTCTTGTGAAGACAAGTTCCTAGACCAGGAAGAGAATTACCTTATTGATTCAGAGAATTACTTTAATTCTGAGGATGATTATTATTTGGCACTAGTAGGTGCTTATGATTTATTGCAAGCAACTTACGTGAATAACCTATTAGGTGAAATTGCTTCGGACAATACCCTTTGTGGAGGTGAAAGTGCTACAGATGTTGTCGGTTTTCAGCAAATTGACGACATGACACATACGCCGGTCAACAGCAATCTCAGAGATGTATGGAATTGGATGTTTGCAGGAGTTAAACGCACCAACTATTTCTTGGAGTTTCAGAACAAGACTGACTTTGATGGCCGTGAAATGATGGTCGCTGAGGTGCGGTTTTTAAGAGCCTATTATCATTTTGAATTGGTTAAATGGTTTGGAGGAATCCCTGTAAAGGAATATGACAGTGCATTGCTCGGACAAGGTAAACGCTTTGCCCCAGGCGATGAAACTTCCATCCCAAGGTATTCTGCCCAAGAGATATATGCACTCATAGAAAGTGATTTAAATTTTGCAATGAATACATTACAATATGCGGCACCGCAAACAGGACGAGTCACCAAAGGTGCTGCACAGGCCTTGTTGGGAAAAGCATACTTGTATCAAGACAAATTTTCTGAAGCTGCCAATGTTTTAGAAGACCTCATTCAAAATGGGCCTTACCAATTGGCTTCTGACTATGCTCAAATTTTTGAGCTTGATGGTGAAAATGGTGTAGGATCTGTATTTGAAGTTCAATATACCGATGGCGAAGGTGCTGGATTTGGGTGCTTACAGTGTAGTGAAGGAAATGTGGCTGTTGGTTTCATGGGTATTCGAAATCATACGGGACCAGTCTATGACTCAGGCTACAGTTTCAATGTTCCTGTTCAGGAAGCGTTTGATGCTTTTGCAACTGGAGACGCCCGAAGAGATGCTTCTATTTTAGACATTATTGCTTGGTCCAATGATACTGGTGCTGAATATGTTGAAGGCTATGAGCATACAGGGTTTTATAACCGTAAGTATCTGCCGCGTAAGGGTGATCAAAACATTGGCGATCAAAACTTAACCAACCCTAATAACTACAGATCCATTCGTTTTGCGGATGTATTGTTAATGGCCGCTGAGGCACTAAATAGAGGTGGTGTTGACGATACTCAAGCACTAATTTATTTAAATCAAGTTCGAGAACGTGCTTTTGGTAACAGCAACAGTAATATTTCTGCTACTGGATCAGCGTTAACCGATGCAATATGGGAGGAAAGACGTCTAGAGCTTATGGGTGAAGGGCATAGATTTTTTGACCTTGTTAGAACTGGTCAAGCTGCTTCAGCCATTGAAGGCTTTGTCACTGATAAACATGAAGTTTTTCCAATTCCGTTTGAAGAAATTCAATTTTCTAATGGCAACTGGAATCAAAATCCAAATTATTAAAATATAAAGACGATGAAAACAATAAGATATATATTGAGTTTATGTTTAATAGCACTGACCGTTTGGACTTGTGCTGATGACGAAAAGAATGTGGATTTTGCTAATTCGGCAACAGCGCCAACAAATCTAGCCATTCAATTTGATGTTACCCAAGACAATACTGGACTTGTAACCATGTTACCAACTGCCGAAGGTGCCGTGTCTTTTGACATTACTTTTGGGGATAACACACCAGAACCCGTGTCTGTTGAAAATGGGGAAAGTTTATCTCACAATTATGGGGAAGGCACTTATACTGTTTCTGCATCTGCTTTTGGCGTAACAGGGCTTTCAACTACGATGACACAAGATTTGGTCATTTCTTTTCAAGCCCCTGAAAATATACAGGTAACCGTTGAAAACGATCTGGCAGTTTCCAAACAAGTCAATGTGACTGTAACTGCAGATTTTGCTGTCAACTTTGAGGTTTACTCTGGTGAGTCGGGGGTTGTTGATCCCGTAGTGGCTAATATTGGAGAGACAGCCAATGTACAATATGCTGAAGCCGGGGTCTATGACATAACCATTATTGTTATGGGTGCTGCTATTGAAACTACAACCTACGTGGAAGAGAGTTTTGAAGTGACGTCCATTGAGGCTCCTACGACAGCTGCTCCTACGCCTCAGCCAAGACAACCTGGAGATGTGATTTCTATATTTAGTGCTGCTTATGATGACCTTACTGGAACAAATTTATTTCCAGACTGGGGACAAGGCGGACAAGGGAGCTCTTGGTCTATGTTTGTTGTAGAGGGAGATTTAGCGCTACAATATATAAACCTAAGTTATCAGGGTATAGAATTTGCAGCTGGCACCTCAGTTGACGTATCCAATATGGACTATTTACATTTAGATGTATGGACTACAGATGCAGTTACCGATATTGAAACCTCCATTATTAATAATGCAGGAGGCGTTGTCACTGAAGAACCAGTAACAGAACCCTTAACAGCGGGGGTTTGGACGAGTTTAGAAATTCCAATTTCTGCATATGTGGACCAAGGATTGACAGTTTCAGAAATTTTCCAAATGAAATTCGTTGGCATTCCGTGGGCGGCTGGTACAGTCTTCATCGATAATATTTACTTTTATAAGGAACCGTCAGAAAGTTTTGACGATGGCCTTTTAACCAATGGAGATTTTGAACTTGGAAGTGCTTTCTGGATGGTTGGCGTTGATTCAAACTCGGCTGCTTCTGTTGCAGTTGATAGTGAAGGCAATACTCATTTCTCTACAAATGTTACAGCTGCTGGAAATCCTTGGGATGTGAATACAAGTCAATTTGTTGAACTTATAAACGGTGAGACCTATACATTAATTTTTGATGCATGGTCTGACACAAATAGAGATATTTTAGCAGGAATTGGCTTAAGCGCAGATCCTTGGACCAATGTAGTAGAAACGACCAGCATTACAACTGCAAGAACGACATACAGTTACACCTTTGATGCGATTGGATTTGGTGCTGCTCAGGCTAGAGTAATTTTTGATTTAGGGGCTGATACTGGTATTGTTAATTTAGATAATGTAGCATTGTTTTTAGGGGATGGTCCACCAGCACAATTTGATGATGGGATCCTAAACAACGGAGATTTCCAAAATGGAAGTGAGTCTTGGTTGGTAGGGGTCGATGACAATGCGCCAGCAAATGTCATAACAGATAGTGAAGGAAGTTCTTATTACTACACGGAGGTTGGATCCGCAGGAAACCCTTGGGATGTCAATTTGAGTCAAAAAGTTGAGATCATTCAAGGTAATACTTATCGCCTAACTTTTGATGCTTGGTCCGACACCAATCGCAGCATCTTAGCAGGAATTGGATTGAGTGGAGATCCTTGGACGAATGCAGTTGAAACTTTCGACTTGACATTGATCCCACAGACTTTTTCTGTCACTTTTGAAGCCGTTGAATTTGGAGACCCACTAGCTAGAGTTTTATTTGATTTGGGCGCTGAAGCAGGTGCTGTGATTATTGATAATGTGTCATTAATAATTGAATAGTATGAATTCTTTTGTTGAATTAAAGTTTAAAAAAAATAACATGAAAAATTTAAAATACATATCAATTCTTTTTCTATCGTTGCTTTTATTTTCTGGCTGCGAAGAAGATGATTACGAATTTGGTCCCATAACGACCCCTTCAAATTTACAAGTCAGTGTTGATATTGTTGGGGCGGATGCAGATCATCCTTTTGGTGACGGAAGTGGTGTTGTCAATTTCAACGCCACAGCTACCAACGCTATCAATTACGAATTTATTATTGATGGGGAGACTGCTGCTGTTTCAACCTCCGGTGAACTTCAGAGAGCATTTTATACGGTAGGAGTTAACACTTACGATATTGTGGTATTGGCCACTGGAACCGCTGGAAATTCGAGTTCAACCGCTTTTAGTATCGAAGTTTTAGCCACTTACAACCCCCCGGAAGCACTCATACAGGCGCTTACTGGTGGCAGCTCTAAAACCTGGCGTGTAAAATCTGAGGTATCAAATCATTTCGGGTTGGGTCCTGTAGGAGGTACTATTGCTTGTGAATGGTATGGCGCCGGTATTGAAGAAAAAACAGGGGTTGGCGCTTATGACGACCGCTGGGTTATCAATTCGGATGGAACTATCAACCACATCACCAACAATGACATTTTTGGGCGATCAGCTCAAGTGTTTGCAGACTTGGGGAATAATGGAACTGGCGGCGTTGATGGTGCCGATATATTAAATTATGAATTTGCGGATTACACTGAAAACTGGGTCATTACAGACCCTGGCCAAGTGTCCATCAATTTGTCGGGCAACGCTTTTTTCACTTACTACACTGGTGGTAATCACGTTTACGAAATTTGGGATTACAACGAAAACGAATTGTACCTAAAAACCGTTGACGGCGCCAATGAGTTTACATGGTGGTTTATTCTTATTGCGGAGTAATAAATTACAAATTAATGCAAAAAAATGAGGCGGATACTGCTATCTGCCTCATTATTATATCATGACATGCTAAAAAACACTATTTTTTATTTTCTTTGTTTGGTTTGTATAACAACTACCATAATTGCTTGCTCCTCTGGAGGAGATGGTTCCTCAAATAACAATCTGGTCAACGAAACGGTTTATAAATATGAAAGCTGTTCGTCAGATTCAGAGCAGCCTTTGATTTATTTTAATAAGTCAGAATTTGATGCAGCCAATGGCAATCCAAGTTCTGGGACTACTCTAAATTGGGGTACCGATGATGAATGTTATGAATTTAAATCATCAATTTCACAAAACTCAACAACGGTCGAACCCGTGAGTTCAATTATAAATATTAATGGGTGTAGTTGTACAGCTGTCTCAAATTTAGTGGTTGAGGTTAATATTCAGGGCGAAGACGCCGACCATCCCAATGGTGATGGATCAGGGGTTTTTTATGGAACAGCGACCGCGGTCAATGCTGTTAGTTATGAGTTTAGAATTGGCAATAATGGCGATGAAACTCAAAACACCACAGGCGCATTTTCATTTACACTCACAGATCTTGGGCTTAATCAGTTTCCATTTTATGTTTATGCCTATGCTGCAGATGGAACGTCAATTTCTAAAATCACCAATTTAGCAATCGATGTTGAAGGCAATGGCGGTTCTGGCAACAATGATATACTTGTTTGGTCCGATGAATTTGACGGAACAGGTTCAATTGATTCTTCCAAGTGGACTACAGAAACCGGTGGCGGTGGTTGGGGCAACCAAGAAGAACAGATCTATACATCAAGTTCAAATAATGTTAGAAAAGAATCAGGCTATTTAAAGATTAAAGTCACTAAGGAATCCAATGGTAATTTCTATTCAGCACGAATTAAAACACAAGATAAATTTGAGTTTAAATATGGCCGTGTAGAAATTAGTGCAAAGCTTCCGTCTGTTCAAGGCAGTTGGCCAGCACTATGGATGTTGGGTGCCAATTGGCCAGAAGTTGGATGGCCACAGTGTGGAGAGATCGATATTATGGAGCAGTTTGAAAATAAGAATAGCGTTCATTCTACTTTACACTGGAAGTTAGCGAATGGCGAACGCGCTCTACATGGTGGGAGTACAACAAATTCAACATCAACAGAATTTCATGTTTACGCCATAGAATGGACCCCAACAAATATTAAATCATATTTAGATGGCAATGAGTTTTTCTCGATGAATATTTCTGGTGTTGATCCCTATTATCCTTTTAACGAAGAGTTTTTTTTCATTTTCAATGTTGCCATGGGCGGTACAAACGGTGGTGTAATCGATCCTGATTTACAGCAAGGCTATATAGATGCCATGGAGGTAGATTACATCCGAGTTTACCAATAATAAATGAGACTCCAATAACTTCAACCTAAAAAATGATTTTAAGATTACTATTTTTTCTAACACTTTTATGTGTCCAAAAAACAGAGGATAACCCAAAGGCCCTTGAAATTTTCACGGATGATTTTAATGACACAATTTTAGACCTGAACCATTGGAATTATGAGCTTGGGGATGGATGTCCTGAGCTTTGCGGTTGGGGAAATAAGGAACTTCAGCATTATACAAAAGAAAATATTTTTCTTAGAAATGAAAAATTAGTCATCAAAGCCACCAGTGAAAACAACCGTTATTTTTCTGGCCGTATTACCACCAAGGATAAGATTGAATTTCAGTACGGAACTGTGGAAGTTAAGGCAAAACTTCCAAGAGGTAAAGGCGTCTGGCCCGCCATATGGATGTTAGGACACGATATAGACGAAAATTTATGGCCGGGTTGTGGTGAAATAGACATCATGGAATATGTAGGAAAGACTCCAGGGGAAATTCATAACACCCTTCATACAACTGACAGCTATGGAATTTCAAAAAACACGAAAATAACAACGGTAAGTAACATTGAAGATGGTTTTCATGTCTACAAAATGAATTGGGATAAAAATCAGATTCAATTTTCTATCGACAATGACATTGTATACACTTTTGCGCCTAAAGAAAAGTCAGATGCCATTTGGCCTTTTGATAAACCGTTCTACTTGATATTAAACCTTGCAATAGGGGGTCACTTTGGCGGATTTGAAGTTGACGATACTATTTTCCCTCAAGAATTTATCATTGACTACATCAAAGTTTATAAGACTCCTACACAGTAATCTCCGCCTGTATATTTTTAGTAATTAAAGCTGTAGCACCTTTGTTTTTATCTATGTATGTTTTGTTTTTTTGACCACATTCATGTCTGAAGTTTTCATCATTTAAAAAAGCATCTAAAGCTTTTTTAAAGCTAGAAGCGTCACCAACACTCACCAACCCACCTTGAGCCAACATGGCTTTTGCTTCTGGGAATCTATCATAATTTCTCCCAATAATAATTGGAACACCAAAGATGGCGGCTTCTAGGGTATTGTGCAGCCCCGTTGATCCCATGGCCCCTCCAATGTAGGCCACCTTTGCATATTGGTATAGCTTTGTTAATAGGCCTATAGTGTCTACAATTAAAACCTGTTTTTTGGAAAGGGTTTCAATATTGTAATTTGTGTACAAAACAGCCTTGTCTCCAAGACTATTTTTAAGCTTCTGAATCCTCTGTTTCTCAATTTTATGCGGGGCAATTATAAATTTCAAATCTTGTTTTGCTTCTTTGATGTAACTCCCCAAAAGCGCGTGGTCTTCTTGCCAAGTACTGCCAGCAACAATACATGTTTTATTATCAATAAAAGCTTCCACAAACGCAAGGCTATTGTTTTGCTCTAATTGACTAGAAACACGGTCAAAACGCGTATCGTTAGAAACGGTCACCTGATTGAATCCGATCCCTTTAAGCAATGCTTTAGAACCTTTATCTTGTGTGAAAATATGATCAAAGCTGTACAATAATTGCCGCCATTTTTTGAAAAAGGGTTTGAAAAAATATTGCTGAGGTCTAAACAAGGCTGAGATTAAAAAAACTTTTGCAGAATGGCTTTTAAGAGCCAATAAATAATTGGGCCAAAGCTCATATTTCACAAAAACAACCAAGCTTGGCATTAAAGCCGTTAAAAATAAGTTGACATTTTTTTTGGTGTCTAAGGGAAGGTATATTACCAAAGGCGTAATGGGGTTTTCCTTTCGGATTTCATAGCCTGAGGGTGAAAAAAAAGAGAGTACAATTTTTGCTTGTGGGTATAATAATTTAAGATTTTTAAAAACCGGAAGGCCTTGCTCATACTCCCCCAAAGAAGCGCAGTGGAACCAAAAAACAGTATCGCCTTTATCAATATTTTTGAGTAAAAAACTAAGGGTTTTCTTACGCCCTATGACCCCTTTTTTAATCTTTTCATCAAAAAGACCTAAAGCTGGGAGCAAAGCTTTAACCAGCTGAATTACAAAATTGTATACTACAATCAAAGGGTATGGTTTTAAACAAAAATACATTCTTTATCTTAATTTTAGCATTTGCGCCTTGCTAATTTTGTATTTTTGCATCGGCTTATAATTTAGAGCAACGAATGTAAATTACTATGAAAAAAATTCAAATGGTTGACTTGGGCAGTCAATATCAAAAAATTAAATCTGAAGTTAATGCCTCCATCAATGATGTCTTAGAGTCTTCAGCTTTTATCAATGGTCCTCTCGTAAAAGAATTTCAATTTAATCTTGAAAAGTACTTAGGTGTAAAGCATGTAATTCCATGCGCAAATGGGACTGATGCGCTTCAAATCGCCATGATGGGTTTGGGGCTAAAGCCAGGTGATGAGGTCATTACAACCGATTTTACTTTTGCTTCAACCGTTGAGGTTATTGCACTTTTAGGCTTGACACCTGTCCTTGTCGATGTATGCCCAAATTTATTTACCATTAATGTAGAGTCCGTTGAAGAAGCCATTACACCCAAGACCAAAGCCATTGTACCCGTGCATTTATTTGGACATTGTGCCAACATGGAGGTTATAATGGACATTGCCTCTAAGCATAATCTATATGTTATTGAAGATTGCGCACAATCCATGGGCGCAGATTATATTTTTTCAAACGGTCAGTCGGTTAAATCAGGTGCGATTGGGCATGTATCGGCTACTTCTTTTTTCCCTTCCAAAAACTTAGGCTGCTACGGAGACGGCGGCGCAATTTTCACCAATGATGATGATTTGGCCCACACTATCAGAGGTATTGTAAACCATGGTATGTATACGCGTTACCATCATGATGTGGTTGGTGTAAATTCTCGCTTAGACTCGATTCAAGCAGCGGTTCTCAATGCAAAACTCCCGCATTTGGACGCTTATAACAAAGCGCGCCAGTCTGCCGCAAAAAAATACACTGAAAAACTGCAGGGCATAGAAGCTTTAATTCTACCAGTGGTTCGCTGTGATCAACCAAATGGAGCAGCTTCTTGTAACTGCCATGTTTTTCATCAATACACCATACGCCTCATTGATGGAGATCGGGATGCTTTGGTGACTCATTTAAACTCTAAGGGTATTCCTTGTGGGGTCTATTATCCAATTCCTTTACACAGACAAAAGGCTTATAAAAGCGAACGCTATAATGAAGCAGATTTTAAAGTGACCAATCAATTGTCTAACGAAGTCTTTTCACTTCCTATGCACACAGAACTGGAAGATGATCAAATCGATTATATCGTAAATACAATAAAAGAATTCTTAGGATAAAGGTTTTGATTTTCTGTTTTTTTCTTTGAAAGCCGATATCAAAATCAGAACCATTCCTGTAGTTACAGACAAATCAGCGAGGTTGAAAATACCAGTCCTAGCAAAGTTAAAATCCATAAAAAGAAAATCGGTCACGGACCCATAAACAAAGCGGTCGTATAAATTTGCAATGCCGCCACCAACAACACAACTCAGGCCATTTGTCGTCAATCTGTCAATGGATTTATTTGTAAATAAATAATATAGAACAGAGGTCAATACCAA
>CAJWDI010000004.1:0-49524 GCA_913031185.1 uncultured Flavobacteriaceae bacterium
CCATAAAGCAGATTGTGTTCTCTTTGTAACGGATTATTGGTATCATTTGTTTTTCAGTATGACCATCAGCAAACAAAATATCAAAACCTAGAGGGGAGTTTTTTAGAATGTTTCCCTCAGGTTTTTTAATGTAGTTTAAATGCCCAGAGGCTTCAATAGGTTCAATATTTTCTTTTAGAAAAGACGCTTTCTCACGGCCGTTCGGGTTTTTTGCCCAAAACCAGTGCTGCTTGTTGGTCCAGTATTTTGCGTTTTTAAAAGCAAGCTGAAGCCGACCATTTTTTAAGCTCCGCTCAACGGCACCACCACAGTGGTCAAAATGCAAGTGTGTTAAAAAAACGTCCGTCACATCGTCCTTATGAAATCCGTATTTTGCCAGTGCAGACGCTACTCCTTGTTCTCCCCAGCGATAATAATAATTAAAAAATTTACTAGACTGTTTGTTTCCCATCCCGGTGTCTATGAGGATTAGTCGCTTACCTTCTTCAATTAAGAGGCAGCGCGCCGTTACTTCAATCATGTTGTTGTGATCTGCGGGATTAGTTTTATTCCAAAGGGACTTTGGGACCACACCAAACATAGCCCCACCATCAAGCTTAAAGTTGCCAACATTTAAAGGGTATAAGGTCATAATAAGAACGATGAATCTTGTACTAACAAAGACGCTAAAGTACATTTATTACCTTAGCATAATTTAAATTTCATAGCATTTAAAGATAGCATTTTGTTTCAAATAACAAAATATTAATGAAGAGCTAATCGTTTAATTTAAGAACCGCCATAAAGGCCTCTTGTGGGATTTCTACGCTCCCCACTTGACGCATCCGCTTTTTTCCTTTCTTCTGGTTTTCTAAAAGCTTTCTCTTACGTGAGATATCACCGCCATAACATTTAGCGGTAACATCTTTTCTAACCGCCTTTACGGTTTCTCTAGAAATAATTTTTGCACCAATTGCGGCTTGGATTGGAATATCAAATTGTTGGCGAGGAATCAGTTCTTTAAGCTTTGAACACATCTTACGACCAATTTTTTGGGCGTTGTCAAGGTGGATTAGTGCCGACAAAGCATCTACTGCCTGACCGTTAAGCAATACATCAACACGAACAAGCTTCGAGACTCTTAACCCAATGGGGGAATAATCAAAAGAAGCGTACCCTTTCGAAACAGTTTTTAATCGGTCATAAAAATCAAAAACGATTTCTGCTAAAGGCATGTCAAAAGTTAATTCTACTCGCTCTGTGGTTAGATATGTTTGGTTGGTAATTTGCCCGCGTTTTTCAATACATAACGACATTACATTGCCAACATAGTCAGATTTAGTAATAATGGAGGCCTTGATAAAGGGCTCCTCAATCCGGTCTATTGTTGAGGGCTCTGGAAGGTCCGATGGGTTGTTCAGCAATATAGGATCCTCAGGGTTTTTTCGAGTGTAGGCCTGGTAAGACACATTAGGCACCGTTGTGATTACTGTCATATTGAACTCGCGCTCAAGCCGCTCTTGTATAATTTCCAAGTGCAGCATTCCTAAAAAACCGCAGCGAAAACCAAATCCAAGAGCCGCTGAACTTTCCGCTTGAAAAACCAACGAAGCGTCATTCAGCTGCAGCTTTTCCATTGAAGACCTCAATTCTTCGTACTCTTCAGTATCAACAGGGTATATTCCTGCAAAAACCATGGGTTTTACATCTTCAAATCCCTCAACCGCACCAGTTGTAGGCCGCTGGGCATCAGTGATTGTGTCTCCAACCTTCACGTCTCGTGCATCCTTAATACCGGTAATTAAGTATCCAACATCGCCGGTTTTAATTTCTTTTTTTGGTGTTTGTGTTAGGTTGAGGGTCCCCACCTCATCTGCACCGTAGGATTTTCCTGTGGCGAGAAATTTAATCTTCTGGTTTTTTTGAATACTGCCGTTAACAACTTTGAAGTAGGTTTCTACGCCACGAAAAGAATTATAAACCGAGTCAAAAACCAGCGCCTGTAGAGGCGCGTTTTCATCACCTTCTGGGGGTGGAACAAGCTTGATAATCGCTTCTAGAATCGACTCAACACCAATACCTGTTTTTGCGCTAGCTGGAATGACCTCTGAGGGGTCACACCCCAATAAATCCACGATGTCATCTGTGACTTCTTCTGGGTTTGCACTTGGAAGGTCTACTTTGTTAAGCACAGGTATGATCTCTAGATCGTTATCAAGTGCTAAGTAAAGGTTAGAAATGGTTTGCGCCTGAATGCTTTGCGCCGCATCAACTACTAACAAGGCACCCTCGCAAGCTGCAATCGACCTTGAAACCTCATAGCTGAAATCGACATGACCAGGTGTGTCAATCAGGTTTAAAACATAGGAGGTTCCATCTAGCTCATACTCCATTTGAATGGCGTGTGATTTAATGGTAATACCTCGCTCTCTTTCGAGGTCCATATTGTCCAGGAGCTGATTTTGCTTTTCCCTATCTGTAACAGACCCAGTATAATCCAACAAGCGATCTGCGAGCGTGCTCTTACCGTGATCAATATGAGCAATGATGCAAAAATTCCGAATGTGTTTCATTGGGTGTCTGATAAAGTTTAATGGAAAACAAAAGTAACTAAATTTGCGTGATTAATGGAGGGGGGCTAGGCTTTATCTATTAGCGTCTTGATTCTGAAAATTGTCTCCGCTTTTCCAATACAGTGTATAATATCAAAAACATCAGCACCCTCTAAAGCCCCAACAAGGGCCAACCTTAATGGCATCATAACCTTTCCAAATCCAACCCCCTGCTCTTCAATCCACTGACTGAAGTCCGACTTCAAGGCCTCTGAGGATTTTTCATTAAAACGATCAAGTGCAGTACACAGTGCCGACATTAAACCCTCGCTTTCCGCCTTCCATGCTTTTTTGAGGCCTTTCTCGTTGTAAGTTTTTGGCGCCTTAAAGAAGTAATGGCAAAGCCCCCACAAATCAGAACTGAGGTTGGCGCGCTCTTTTATAAGTCCAATAACTAGCGCGACATAATTAGGATCCACAGACTTGAGGATTTCATTTTCGGCGATCATTCTCTCAGCCAACACAGTGTTTGTTTTGTTTTGAAGGTAGTGGTGGTTAAACCACAGGATTTTTTCAGGATCGAAACGCGCACCTGCTTTGTTAACTTGCTTTAGATCAAAATTTTCAACCAACTCATTAAGCTTAAAAAATTCTTTTTCTGTTCCAGGATTCCAGCCTAAAAAAGCTAAAAAATTAATTACGGCATCAGGAAAATACCCAGATTCTCTATAGCCTGCAGTGTAGGACTCGCCGCTATTCCACGCAATCGGAAACACTGGAAACCCTAGTTTATCTCCATCGCGCTTACTGAGCTTACCTTTTCCGCTAGGCTTTAGTATCAAAGGTAAATGCGCAAATTTTGGAGACTTCCACCCAAAAGCAGTATAGAGTAACAGGTGTAAAGCAAGGGACGGCAACCATTCTTCGCCTCTTATCACGTGAGAAATTTTCATCAAATGGTCGTCTACAACGTTCGCTAAGTGGTAGGTTGGCATGCCGTCAGATTTGAACAAAATTTTGTCGTCCAATGTATTGCTGTCAATCTCTATTTCCCCTCTGACCACATCAGACAAGTGTATCACAGTGTCTTTTGGGGTTAAAAAACGAACTACATATGGTAGGCCGCTATCAATCCTTTTTTGAACCTCGTCTTTTGATAAAACCAAGGAGTTGACAAGCCGACCGCGGGACCTATTGTGCCAATTATAAATAAAAGTTTTTCCCTTAGCCTCGTGGTCTTTACGCTCACGGTCTAAATCTTCATGCGTGTCAAACGCATAATAGGCAAGGCCCTTGTCCAACAATGTTTTTAGATGTTTTTCATAAATAGCTCGACGCTTGCTTTGCTTATAAGGACCGTAACCGCCGTCTTTTCCCGGCCCTTCATCAAATGGAATTCCACACCATTTTAACGCATCAGCAATGTAGCCCTCAGCACCATCAACCCGCCTGTTTTGGTCAGTATCTTCAATCCGCAAAACAAAGACCCCATTGTGTTTTTTTGCAAAGAGATAATTGAATAAAGCCGTGCGCACTCCACCTATGTGGAGCGGGCCAGTAGGGCTTGGAGCAAATCGAACGCGTATCGCTGTTTCCATTGTTTTTATTGTTGCCACAAAGATAGACCGCTTAAAGCGAACCCCCAAACGAAATATTAGTCTCTCTTGCTCTTTTTTTAGATGATTAATATTATTGTAGATTTACGTCTAATTTTATGCCATTGGATCCTTTTAATGAAATTCAAGTCAAACTCGACAAATTCATAAGGCGCTATTATTTAAGTGCTCTTATAAGGGGTATTATGTTGTTTTTTGGACTTGGAATGTTGTATGCGCTTTTCTGGGTTTTCATTGAACATTTTTTTTGGCTTCCATCAACAGGGAGGGGTCTTGTTTTTTGGTGCCTATTGTTGTTTGAAATGTTTTTATTTTACACGCTTATTTTTATCCCCGCTACCAAATACTTTAAGATCAAAAACGGCATTAACAACCAGGAAGCGGCGGCATTAATTGGCGCAGCTTTTCCTGAGATTAAAGACAAGCTGCTCAATACAATTCAGCTCAAAACGCAAGGAGACTCAGAGCTTGTTTTGGCAAGTATTCAACAAAAAACACTTCAATTCAATCCGTTTTCATTTGAGCGTGCCGTTAAACTTAAGGATAATTTAAAGTATTTGAAATACGCCATCGCCCCACTTTTAATCTTAGCCCCTTTTTACTTGTTTGGCAAACAAGACAGTATTGAATACAGCTTTAAGCGAATGGTGGACTATAAAACGACTTATGTCGCTCCGCCGCCTTTCTCTTTTCACATTTCAAATAAGGCGCTACAAACGGTTGAGGGGGTGTCTTATAAACTTGAAGTTGATGTCAGCGGAGATGTTCTTCCGGAATCCGTACAGATTCAGTTTGACAATCAAAACTATTTTTTACAACCCCTCAATAATCGCCGTTTTCTATTTGAATTCTCCCAGCCCAAAAATGACATTCATTTTCAGCTTTTTTCAGGCGACATCAAGTCTAACCCCCACACTTTAAAAGTGATCAAAGCCCCTAGAATAATTGGTTCCAAGCTTGCGATCAGATTCCCCCAATACATTAAAAAAAAGAATACAACGGTTTCAAATTTTGGAAACATAACAGTACCAGAAGGCACTGTCTTGAGCTGGCTACTTTCGGCTGCCGCCACAGACACCATTTCCTTTATTGAGGGCTCTAAAACCGATTATTTTAAACAAAAAGGGGACCAGTTTATGCTGTCCCGCTCCGTTTACGCGGAACTGGCTTACCGCATAACAACCAACAACACGCTTTTAAAAAATCATGAAATCCTGGATTTCACAGTGCGCGTAATTAAAGACATGCCACCAGAAATTAAAATTCAAGCTCAAATTACAAACACCTTGAATGAAGCGCTATTTTTTTATGGCCAAATGAGTGATGATTATGGGATAACATGTTTAAACATAAACTATTTTCCAAGCGGCAGAAAGGACTTAAAAAAAACAATAGAGATTACCAATTTCAATAAAGAAAATCTCGACTTTTATTACGCTTTCCCGAACAACATTGATCTCATTCCAGACACGGCTTATGATTTGTATTTCGAGGTTTTTGACAACTACCCTTTTCCCAAGCCAAACAGCACAAGATCGAGTGTGTTTTCTTTTATCCACAAAAGTCAACAAACTCTAAAATCAGAACAATTAAGCAAACAAAGGAACGCGCTTGACGGGCTAGAAAAGGCGTTTTCAAAGATTGAGCAACAAGAAACCGCTTTCGAGGCATTAAAGCAAAATCAGCAACAAAAGGATGCGCTTACTTTCAACAACAGAGAAAAAATTAAAGCGTTTTTAGAGCGTCAAAAGCAGCAGGATGAGATTATAAAAAACTACAACAAAAAAATAGACCAGGCCTTGGAACGAATTGATAAAGACACGCCGAGCCCTTTAAGAGAGGCGCTAAAAGACCGACTTGCGCGCCAAAATAAACAACTGGAACAAGATGAAAAACTTTTAGACGAACTAAAAGCACTTGCCAAGGACCTGAAAAAAGAAGATTTGATGGAGCGCTTAGAGGACATGGCCAAACAAAACAAAAGCAAACAAAGAAGCCTTGAGCAAATGCTTGAATTAACCAAGCGCTATTACGTTAAACAAAAGGCTAAACAGATTCAAAACGCGTTAGAGGCCTTAGCCAAAAAACAGCGGAGTTTATCAGACAAAGAAGCAGCCGAAAACACTTCAGATAAACAGGACGACATCAATAAGGCGTTTAATAAGCTGGCCGAACAGCTCGAACAGCTGCGCGAAAAGAACCAAGCGTTGTCAAAGCCAACCGCTATACCCGACACATCAATAGAAGAGCGTTCAATTCAAAACGATCAGGCGGACGCAAAGAAACAGCTGCAACAAAATGAACAGCGAGAAGGCTCAAATAAGCAACAAAACCCAACCCAAAAAGCCCAGAAAGCACAAAAGAAAGCAGCCCTCAAAATGCTTCAGCTGGCAAGTCAAATGGCGCAAAAAATGTCCGGCGGCGGCCAGAAACAAATGCAAGAGGATGTTGACATGCTTCGCCAAATTCTAGACAATCTTTTACTCTTTTCTTTTGAACAAGAAGTGTTAATGCAGCGCTTTAAATCCAGCCAAAGGCAACAACTTGAGTACGCCACCAATATGGTTGACCAAAAAAACATACGAACCCATTTTGAACACGTAGATGACAGCTTATTTGTCATATCCTTACGCCAACCAAGCATTGCCGAAAAAGTCAACAAAGAGATATCTAATGTCTATTATAATATCGACAAGGCTCTTGAGCTCTTTTCTGAAAATCAAGCCTTTCAAGCTGCAGGTGCCCAACAATACGCTGTAACGGCCACCAACAACCTGGCAGACATGCTTAGTAATGTGCTTAACTCTATGGAAATGCAAATGGAAATGTCCCCAGGCAATGGGGAAGGAGATATGCAATTGCCAGACATTATCATGAGTCAAGAAGCGCTCCAAAACCAAGCGGGCAATGAACAAAAGCGCCAAGGGGAAGACCCGAGTAGCGGCTCAGAGGGCGAAAATAAAGCGGGCGAAGACAGTTCAGAATCCCAGAAGAACAGCAAAGATACTAATGGAAAAATCCCCGGCCAAGGCCAGGGCGAGGGGGCTGACCATAGCAATGGAAAATCAGGGTCTAATAGCAAACAAGGCGCTTCGGGTGCTTTTCCTGATTCCGAAGAATCAAGCGAAGCGCTAATGCGGCTCTATCAAAAACAAAATGACTTGCGCCAATCCTTAGAACGCCTTCTAAAGGAAAAGGGCTATAGCCCAGAAGGAAACACAACCCTTGAGATGATGAAAAAACTAGAGCAAAGCCTTATTAATCAAGGGGTTAGCGCCCAAACACAGGCAGAAATGCAAGCCCTCAAGTACCAGCTACTTAAATTAGAGCGCGCCCTAAAAAAGCAAGGCATAGACACTCGCCGCCAATCAAACACAAATACTGATGCTTTTGACCCTCAGGTCCCAGCCCCACTTGATTCTCCTCAGCAAAAACTCAACTCCAAGGAACAGCTCAACCGGCAAACACTACCTTTGAGACAAGACTATAAAAAGCGAATACAAGATTATTTTAAATTGAAATATGATTAATTTTATAACAGAAGAGGCGTTTAAGGTCGATAGGCCAGAGGCCTACAAGAGATGGATCTTTCATGCAATTGAAAACGAATCTTTTGAGCTCGGCGAATTGTCCTTCCTGTTTTGTGATGACGCCCATCTGCACAAACTTAATGTGGAGTTTTTAAACCACGACACGCTCACAGACATACTAACTTTTGAGTACAATGTCGGAAATAAGATTCATGGGGATATATGCATTTCAACAGAGCGAGTACGCGAGAACGCAGCGCATCATGGCGTCTCTTTTTTCAATGAACTGGCCAGGGTCATGATTCATGGAGTTTTACACTTGTGTGGCTACAAAGACGCTAATCAAAATGAAAAAACAATTATGCGTAAGAAGGAGGACTTCTATTTGTCTCAATTATTTTCTGAATAGATAAGCGTATATTTGCAAAAAATTGTTCCACGTGGAACAATAAACACAAGATATGTTTGACAAGGTTTATGATGTTATTGTTGTAGGTGGTGGTCACGCAGGCAGCGAGGCCGCAGCCGCGGCTGCCAACATGGGGAGCAGTACTCTGCTGGTCACCATGAACCTTCAAAATATCGCTCAAATGTCTTGTAATCCTGCTATGGGCGGGATTGCTAAGGGCCAGATTGTAAGAGAAATTGATGCACTGGGTGGCTACAGCGGTATTGTGAGTGACACTTCTGCCATACAGTTCAAAATGCTCAACAAGTCCAAGGGGCCTGCCATGTGGAGTCCTCGAGTTCAAAGCGATCGTATGCGTTTTGCTGAGGACTGGAGGCTTATGTTGGAAAAGACCCAAAATCTTGATTTTTATCAAGAAATGGTCACAGGTCTTTTGATTAAAGGCGGGCGCTGTGTTGGTGTAAAAACGTCTTTAGGCCTAGAGATAAGTTCGCGTGCTGTAGTACTTACCAACGGCACTTTTCTAAATGGACTCATACACATAGGTGAAAAGAATTTTGGGGGTGGTCGCGCAGGTGAAAAAGCAGCCACAGGCATTACGGAACAGTTAATTGATTTAGGGTTTGATTCTGGCCGCATGAAAACAGGCACACCACCAAGAGTAGACGGCCGCTCTTTAGATTTTTCTAAAATGATAGAACAGCCAGGAGACCATAACCCTAAAAAGTTTTCTTATCTCGATACTACCGCTCCTTTAAAGTCTCAGCGCTCTTGTCATATGACTTACACCAGCAATAAGGTCCACAATTTATTAAAAACGGGTTTTGATAGGTCCCCCATGTTTAACGGCAGAATCAAAAGCCTTGGACCAAGATATTGCCCGTCTATAGAAGACAAAATTAATCGATTTTCAGATAAAGAGCGCCACCAAATTTTTGTTGAGCCAGAGGGATGGAATACGGTTGAGTATTATATTAATGGGTTCTCCACCTCCCTCCCCGAAGACATTCAGTTTAAAGCTTTAAGGGCTGTAAAAGGCTTTGAAAAAGTCCGTTTTTTTCGACCTGGTTACGCGATTGAATATGATTATTTTCCTCCTACGCAACTATCGTATTCATTGGAAACCAAGATTATCGATGGCTTGTTTTTTGCGGGTCAAATTAACGGCACAACGGGTTATGAAGAAGCGGCCTCTCAAGGGTTGATGGCAGGCATAAATGCCAGCCTTTCCGTCAACAACAAGGATCCTTTTGTACTTCGAAGAGACGAGGCTTATATTGGGGTCTTAATTGACGATCTTATTACCAAAGGAACAGAAGAGCCCTACAGAATGTTTACTTCAAGGGCTGAGTACAGAACATTATTAAGACAAGACAACGCCGACATTCGCCTTACGCAAAAAGGATTCGATTTAGGAATCGCTAGCGAAAAGCGACTAACTCGTATGCGGCAAAAACAACAAAAATCAGAAACACTGGTTTCTTTTTTTAGAAAACAAAGCGTGAAGCCTGAAGTGGCCAACCCCGTCTTAGAACAGAAGGAGTCAGCTGCAATTCGGCAATCCAATAAAGTATTTAAAATTTTCTCTAGACCCAATATCACCATGGAAGATGTTTTACAGTTCCCAGAGGTGAAGAATTTTATAGAAAGGGAGCAATTCGACGACGAAACAATTGAACAGGCTGAAATACAAATCAAGTATGCGGGCTATATCAATAAAGAAAAAAATAACGCAGACAAGCTTACAAGATTGGAATACGTAAAAATCCCCCAAGACTTTAACTATTCACAAATTAAATCTATGAGCTTTGAAGCCAGAGAGAAGCTGAATACCGTACAACCTAAAACAGTTGCCCAGGCGTCTAGAATCAGCGGTGTGTCACCAAATGATATATCCGTTTTGTTGGTGTATATGGGGCGTTAAATTCAGATCTTTTTTTACATTTGTTCCACGTGGAACAAAAAATTAACCAAAACAAAATTTTTCTTAAATCAAAAGACTATGCGGTTACAGGCCAAGCTTTTGATTTGTGCCACAGTAGCAAAACCGAAATGCTTGTTACTTCACCGCAACCAAGCTTAGACGCTCTGTCAACTTATTACAAAAGCGAAAATTATATTTCACATGTGAAGGCCAAAAAAACACTGTTTCAAACCATTTATTTTTCAGTACGAGCGATAACATTACGGCAAAAGCTCAAATGGGTTTCAGGCCATAAAAACAAAGGCAATAGAATTTTGGATTATGGAGCAGGCGTTGGAGATTTCGTTAGGGCGGCTCAAAATGACGGATGGGATTGCGTCGGGATTGAGCCACACATCAAAGCGCGTACTATAGCCAATGAGAAAAAACAATACACAGTCTACCCCGTAGAACACCTCAAGACGCTTCAACCTAACAGTCAAGCCGTAATAACCTTGTGGCATGTATTAGAGCATTTGCCCAATCTAGAACAACACATAAGGACATTCAAGCAACTTTTAAAACCTTCAGGCCGCCTAGTCGTTGCCGTTCCAAACTTTAAAAGTTATGATGCACAGTATTTTAAAAGTTATTGGGCTGCTTATGACCTCCCAAGGCATCTATGGCATTTTTCTAAGGAATCTATCTCGACCTTATTTGAAGATTTTGATATGGAGATCGAAAGCATACACCCAATGATTTTTGATTCATTTTACGCGAGCCTAGTTTCTACTAAATACCAAATGGGCCGCATGAATATTTTAAAAGGTCTAACTATAGGCTTGCTATCAAACCTCAAAGCTTATTTTAGCGGAGAGTACTCTTCTTTGGTTTTTGTTATAAAACACAAAAACACTTAATATTAAGCGTTTTAAAGCCTTTTAGCGCGCCTATCCCCACTGCGCCATCGCGACACTGACGCGCAGCCGCAAAAAGCCGCTATAAAAGCCTAAAACAATAACTTTTAATTATTACTCAACTTTTTTTGATAGATATTAATTATTCTTTTTTGTGCAGCAGCCGTGTCAGCTTTATTGAGAGGTCGATTAGTATGATTTTCCCGTTCCCGTTTCTTTCAATGTGGTATATGGCGTTTTCAAATTCCCGGCTTATGCCTTCAATGTTTGCTGAGCCAACAAATAAAGAAAATTTTTTCAATGAAAACGAGGCGTCGCGAATTTTTAGTGAGACCATTTCGTTGGCGCCATAATTTAGAAGCATCGCCTGCCTAAAAGCATTTAGGCTGTAATGTAGAAACTGTTTTTCTAATTCTCTACCAAGTTTTGCCACGCGCTCACTCCAAGTCATAAGTTGGTTGATGCTTTTTTTGTCTGTTTTGGCCTTAAACGCCGTGCGCACCCACTCAATAAAAAGTTCCTCAAACGCCAGGCTGTTTTTGTCTTCATCAGATAAGGCCAATGCTTTACCATAGTCTCCGTCCGAAGTCTCAGAGATTTGTTTAGCTTTAGACGGGTCAACTCCTTTTTCAACCAATGCCTCATAAATATCCTCAGCGCTTAATGGCATGACGTGAACCGTCTGGCAACGCGATTGAATCGTTTTAAGAAGGCTGTTTGCGGATTCTGTAAGCAATAATATAGAGGTGTTTGTATTTGGCTCCTCAATCCATTTCAAAAGTTTGTTTGCACAAGCGGAATTCATCTTATCAGCATGCCAAATTATAAGCACTTTATGGCCACCAGAATAAGCCTTTAAAGACAGTGTTTTAATAATATCGTGTGCTTCATCAACGGCAATAGCCCCTTGTTTGTTTCCAGCGTCAATATGGGCATACCAATCATTTAAATTGCCATATGTTGAGTCCTCGAGAAAGGCCCTCCACTCCGAAAGATAGTCCTTTGAGGTTCTTGTTGTTGTTCCACTCCCCTTTTTCACAATTGGATAATAAAAGTGAATATCGGGGTGATTTAATACCTTTACCTTCTCTTTTGAGGGCGATTCAAATGCCACAAGATGCTGCGCATAGGCCATCGCCAGAGCGAGATTGCCGTAGCCGTTTTTTCCGACAAACAATTGTGCGTGTGGCGTGCGCCTAGCCTCAACGTTGCGAGCCAAATGCGCGACCAAATTTTTTTGTCCTATGATGCTCTCAAATGTCATTAAACAAATATAAAGGTTTCCTTTTGATACGCTTTTGAATTGATGGAAATAATGATTTAACTAATTTTCAAACTTCCTGGCAAGCAATTTTATCAACCTAAATAAATACTTACCTTTGGTGCAATTATTTTACAAAGCACAATTAAAATTATAACGATGCGTTCAATTCAAGATATAAATTTTAAAAGTAAAAAAGCGCTGATACGCGTTGATTTTAACGTACCCCTTGATGCAGGGTTTAATGTCGCAGATGACACAAGAATTCGTGCTGCAAAACCAACAATTATAAAAGTTTTAGAGGACGGCGGGAGCTGTATATTGATGTCTCATCTTGGCCGCCCCACCTTTAATGACCCCCAATTTTCGCTTCGGCACATCGTTAACAAGCTACAAGATATTTTAGGAGTAAGCGTTTTATTTTCTACAGACTGTGTTGGTGAAAAGGCAGACCAGCTGGCCAAAGAATTAGAACCAGGGCAAGTCCTTCTACTGGAAAATCTCAGATACCATAAAGCGGAAACCTCTGGAGACTTAAAATTTGCAGAAAAATTATCGAGACTGGCTGATTTTTATATCAATGATGCTTTTGGAACCGCACATAGAGCTCACGCCTCTACTACCATCGTCGCACAGTTTTTTTCAAACGCAAAGTGTTTCGGGTTTCTTTTGGCAAAGGAAATAGAGAGCATTGAGAAGGTGATGAGCTCTGGGAAAAAGCCAGTTTTAGCCATACTGGGCGGTGCCAAAGTGTCATCAAAAATTACAATTATCGAAAATATATTAGATAAAATTGATCATCTTATTATTGGTGGCGGCATGTCTTTTACTTTTGTAAAAGCACAAGGTGGAAATATTGGAGATTCTATTTGTGAGGACAACAAACAGGCATTAGCCCTTGACATATTAAAAATAGCGGCTGAGAAAAATGTAAAGGTTCACCTACCGGTTGATGTTTTGGCCGCCGATGACTTCAATAATACAGCAAACACCCAAATAGTGGACATTCACGCCATTCCATCAAATTGGCAAGGTTTAGATTGTGGGCCCAAAAGCAAAGCCATATTTCATCAAGTAGTTCAAGAGTGCCAGACCATTCTTTGGAATGGTCCGCTCGGAGTTTTCGAAATGGAAACTTTTTCTACAGGGACCATTGCTTTAGGTGACGCCATAGCCGAAGCCACTAAAAACGGAGCCTTCTCATTGGTGGGTGGAGGCGATTCTGTTGCAGCAGTTAAACAGTTTGGATTTGACACTAAAGTCAGTTATGTGAGCACTGGCGGTGGTGCCATGTTGGAAAGCTTAGAAGGGAAAACACTTCCCGGCATTGCTGCCATGCAAAATCATTAAGATGTTTTTAGAGATGAGACCAATTGTCGTGCTCTTTCTGGCTTTTGGAGCTAACCTAATAGCTGCCCAAAGCCCCATAAAAAAAAGGGACTCTATAACTTTTGAAACCGAGGCCTTTTTGTACGCATCTCAAGTTGATTCTATTTTCCAGAGCGCTTTTGTTCTTATTGAATCCAAAGCACAACAAGACTCAGTTCCAGCAAAATTTATTTCAGAGATTCATACCGACACTTTAAAAAGACGCCTTGAGTTGCTGAACGCTAAAACACCATTAAGTATTGTATATAGCCCTATTGTGGAGCAATACATCCGGGCTTATCTTAAAAGCCGAAGCACATCGCTTGAAACAGTCATGTCACGAAGTAGGTATTATTTTCCACTATTTGAAGAAGTTTTTGATCGGGAAGACGTCCCCTTAGAAATAAAATATTTAGCGGTTGTAGAATCAGCGCTAAGACCAACAGCCAAATCAGCTGCCGGAGCAAAAGGACTTTGGCAATTTATGTTTTCAACGGCCAAGCACTACAATCTTGAAGTTAGTAGCTATGTAGACGAGCGCTTTGACCCGCAGCGCTCCACAACGGCAGCGGCAAAATACTTGAAAAAATTATACTCGATTTTTAAAGATTGGGATCTAGCACTGGCCGCATATAATGCAGGTCCAGGGAATGTCACTAAGGCCATAAGGCGGTCAGGTGGCCATAGAAGCTATTGGAACATAAGACCATTTTTACCAAAAGAAACGGCCAATTATATTCCAGCATTTATTGCGAATTTATATCTATTCGAATATGCTAGTGCACACGGTTTTCAGTCTCCTAAAACCCAATTGCTAATGGCGCAAACTGATACGATTCGAATACAAAACACCATTCATTTTGAGCATATTAGTGAATTCCTGAACATTGATATGCAACTCTTAAAGGGTTTAAACCCCGCATATAAACTTTATATAATTCCCGCAATTAATGAAAGAAATTATGTTTTGCGACTGCCGATTGATGCGATCGGAAAATTTGTTTCAAAAGAAGCGGAGATTTATGCATTTGCTCAAAAGAAATTTCAAGCAGAGCAACCGCCACTTCCAAAGTTTTACAAGATGGATTCAAAAGTCCGATACAAGGTCCAGCCCGGTGATTATTTGGGAAAAATTGCCAATAAATTTAAGGTTCGCATTAGTGAGATCAAGCGTTGGAATGGTTTAAAAAACGACCAATTGAAGGCAGGGGACCGGTTGACGGTATACACTAGAAATTTAGAGCTTCAACCCGAACCAAGCACCAACACGACGCCTCATAAAAAAGCGGAAGGACAAACCTATGTGGTAGAACAAGGAGACTCATTGTGGAGCATTTCCAAAAAGTTTTCTGGCATTTCTGTTCAAAATTTACAAGATTGGAACGGTATTAGCGGTAAGAATCTAAAACCCGGAACCAAATTGATGATATTAAAATAAAATTAATAATGATAAAACGCCTAATGCATCTAGCGTTATTCTGTCTTCTGTTTTGTTGCAAAGAGACCAACCAGAAAATGACCTATAAATCGGCCTCTTCCGGTAACATCAACAGCCTTTTGGTGGTCATAGATAATACGCTTTGGACAGGCCGTGTCGGGGACGCACTGAGGGAAAATTTAGGGGGAGAAATTTACGGTCTACCACAAATTGAACCACAGTTTGATTTGCGTCAAGTGCCACCGCCGGTTTTTTCTGATTTTGTTCGTTTGAATAGGACAGTACTCAAAATAAAGATCTCCGATGAGACCGGGGTTAAGTATTATAAAGACCCGTATGCTACACCACAAAAAATGGTCATTATTAGTGGGCCAGACCATCAAGCGCTAATTGATTTAATTCAAGTAAATGCTGCTACCCTGATTACAAGTTTTAAAGAAATTGAATTTAAAGAAAAACAACGTCGCATTAATAAGGCCCTATTCAATACCAGCCGCATTGAAGCCGCATTGAATATAAAACTTAAGTTTTCATCAGTATACAGAATTGCAAAAGCAAAAGAAGATTTTTTTTGGATTCGTAGAGACACCAAAACAGGGAGCCTAAATTTACTTTTATACAATCTCCCGATCCAAAATTTTGAAACTACAGAGGCCTTTTCTGATTACGTCATTCGTAAAAGAGACTCTATTGCCAAGCAGTTTGTTCCAGGGCCCTTAGCCGGAAATTATATGACAACAGAAAGGGCATATACACCATTCTTTATTTTACGAGATATGCCGAATGTTAAAGTGCTCGAAACGAGAAGCTTGTGGAAAATTGAAGACGCATTTATGTCAGGGCCTTTTGTAAATTATTGTTTCTTAGACAAGACAAATAACCGCCTTTTTGTGGCTGAAGGCTTTGTATATGCACCTTCTGAAGCTAAACGAGATTATATGTTTGAGTTAGAGACGATGATACGCTCAATTTCTATACAATAAAAAATCCCGGAAATTCCCGGGAAGTGATTTATTTGTCTTCAATTTCTTTTTGCGAATCATCATCTTCGCGACTGGCTTTTTTAAACTCTTTGATGCCACCGCCTAAGCCCTTCATTAGTTCTGGAATTTTTTTCCCGCCCCAGAGTAAAAGAATTGCCAAAACAATCAACACAATTTGCCAGGGCCCTATTGCTAAAGGTAAAATATATAAACTCATCTGTTCTTAGTTTTGAAAAACAAAGTTAAGAATATTCCGCTTAATATTAGGTAAAAACAAATTTAAGTGTTTAATATATCAAGCATTCGCCCAAAATTTATTTAATTTTGTGCGAAATGGCAGTAAAAAAACAAAATAAAAAAAAACTTAAAAAAAAGTGGCTTCATAAATACCGCTTGGTGGTTCTAAACGAAGATACTTTTGAAGAACAGTTTGCGATGAAATTGACGCGGCTCAATGTATTTATCTTTGGCACAACGTCTGCGATTATCTTGATTTTTTTGACGACAGTGTTTATCGCTTTCACGCCCATAAGAGAATATATTCCTGGCTATAGCGCTCCAAGCCTTCAGAAACAGGCCATTTTACTAGAAAAAAAGACAGATTCTCTATATCAAATTATGAGAATGAACGACCGCTATATTGCTTCTATAAAAAAGGTTTTAAATGGAGAAGCTGGGCTCGAATCGATTGACAAAGATTCTATAATTGAGTCAATAAATCCCAATATAGACCTCACAGCGCTGAACACTTCTAAAGCAGACTCATTATTAAGGGCGCAAGTGGAAAATGAAGACAAATACAACTTGTTTCAATCCGCGACATCTGTCAAAAATTTTGTGTTTTTCCCACCTCTCAATGGAACAGTAAGCTCAGAATATGATTCAAAATTGCAGCACTACGCTGTAGATATTGTCGTTTCAGAAAACACCCCAGTTAAAGCTGTAGCCGAAGGACGCGTTGTCTTAGCATCATGGACCTCTGACTCAGGGTATGTTATTATTATTGATCACGGCAATCAAATTTTATCTGTTTATAAACACAATTCCGCTTTAATAAAAAAACAAGGGGATTTTGTAAAAGCCCAAGAGGTTATTGCTAGCTCGGGCTCCTCCGGACAACTGAGTACCGGCCCCCATTTGCATTTCGAGCTGTGGAATGATGGCAACCCTATTGACCCTACAACATTTATAGATTTTTAGCTTATGGCCTCTATCAAATCATATTTTTCAAAAATATTTGCAGCTTACATTGCCAATAAAATCCAAGGCTGGTCTAAGAATCCAATAAAAACACAAGACCGTGTTTTTAAAGCCTTGATTAAGACGGCGCGCAACACTCAGTTTGGGAAAGATCATAATTTCAGTCAGATACAAGACTATAAAGACTTTATTAAATGTGTTCCAGTAAGGGATTACGAGGCCTTAAAACCTTATGTTGAAAAAGTAGTGCGAGGCGAGCAAGACATTCTATGGAAGGGAAAGCCGCTCTATTTTGCCAAAACCTCAGGAACAACCTCTGGCGCAAAATATATTCCAATTACTGCAGTGTCCATAAAAGCCCAAGTTGAGGCCTCCAGAAACGCGATGCTAATGTATATTCATGAGACAGGAAAAGCAGCGTTTTTAGACGGAAAATGGATTTTCCTCCAAGGGAGTCCAAATCTCAATGAAAAGAATGGCATCAAAACAGGCCGTCTTTCAGGAATTTCGGCGCATTATGTCCCCTCTTACCTTTTAAAAAATAGAATGCCAAGCTGGGATGTCAATTGTATTGAAGATTGGGAAACTAAAGTAGATGCCATTGTAGAGGAAACCTTACACGAAGACATGACCGCTATTGCGGGAATTCCGTCATGGGTTCAAATGTATTTTGAAAAGTTGATTGAAAAAAAACAACAAAAGGTGGGCGAGATTTTCAAGAACTTTAATTTATTCATTTTCGGGGGCGTGAATTATGAGCCCTATCGCACTAAATTTGAAAATTTGATTGGAAGGAAAATAGACAGCATAGAGCTTTATCCTGCTAGTGAAGGATTTTTTGCCTTCCAAGACCGTCAAAACAAACAAGGGATGCTCCTTCAATTGGACTCAGGCATTTTCTATGAATTTATAGAAGCAGACAATTTTTTTAAAGACAATCCAACACGACTTACCCTCAAAGATGTAGCTCTGGGCGTAAACTATGTGATCATCATTTCCACAAACGCTGGACTGTGGGCCTACAATATTGGTGACACCGTCCAATTTACTTCACTTTTGCCATATCGTGTTATCGTAAGCGGTCGCATCAAACATTTTATATCTGCATTTGGAGAGCATGTCATTGCAAAGGAAGTAGACCAGGCTTTAATTATTGCCTTGAAAGGAACCGAGGCACGGGTTACAGAATTTACGGTGGCGCCAGAAATTAACCCAAAAGAAGGGCTCCCCCACCACGAATGGCTCATCGAATTTGAAGCCACCCCACAAGACTTAAAGGATTTTGAAAAGGCCATTGATGTTGAGATGCAAAAACAAAACAGCTACTATTTAGATTTGATCAAAGGAAAGGTGCTTCAGCCCTTGAAAATTTCTGAGGTTAAATCAGGCGGCTTTAAAAGTTATATGAAAACTGCAGGAAAACTTGGGGGTCAGAATAAATTACCGCGACTTTCTAACGATCGAAAGATTGCTTCTTATCTGCACTTCAACAATTTTATTAAATAATGTATATTTACACAATTTTTGTATAAACAGTTAAAAATATGAATGTTATCAGAACAATAAATAATATTTTCAGCAGTTTAAATTATCGTAAAATCAAGCTTAAAAACAAATATTATGAGTAAAACAAAGCAAAACCAACAGGCTGAAGAGGTAGACTTAGGTCAATTATTCAGAATGATAGGAAATGGGTTCAATCGACTATTTAATTTTATTGGCACTATTTTCAATGAAATTTTTAAAGGGTTTTTATGGCTTGTTTTGTTTATTGAAAAACGCATAAAAATTCTTGTTTTGGCAGCCTTTATTGGACTTGCTCTTGGCTTTTTAATAGAAGCTGTTTCTCCCCCTGACTATAAGTCATCTATAGCAATAAAGCAAAATTATGACACAGGGAAACCACTATATGATATGGTCGATTACTACAATGGGTTATTAGTTGACAAGGATTATAAAACACTGGGAAACCTGTTGGGTGTTAACGAACTGGTTACAAAGGAAATAACGGAGATCTCGATAGAACCAACCATAACAGAAAACGAATTAATTGTCCTTTTTGATAAGCACATTTCGTCGTTAGATTCCTTGGCAGCTTCGATGGTCGACTATGATGAATATACGGAGAATTTAAAGCTTTATAAACACATTATTCAGGAACTTAGCATTAAGTCAAAAACACGCGCGAACTTCAAAAATGTATTTACCAACATTATTTACAATATGGAAACAAACCCCTTTTTTGTAAACGAACAAACCAAAGACCTATCTGAGCTTGAAGAGGCTAAATTGGTTTTGATTAAATCCCTTAGTGAGTCTGAGGCACTACAAAAGACCTATAAAGCGGTTTTGGAGCAAGAATTTGCTTCAACAACGACTTCAGAAATAGGGATTACGTTTGAGGGCAATAATGACCAGAAAAAGACCCGAGAATTTGAGTTATTTAAAAGTGACATTGACTTGCGTCAAGAAATTGTAAAAATAGACAGAGCGATCAAAGACAAAGAGCATATAATTGATTTAATATCGAACAAAAACGACAATGGGTTTATAGACAACACAAAAAAACTTTTTGGCTCCGATGTTCAGATTAAATACTATTATTTAATTGTAATTTTTCCATTAACGCTTATTGTGCTTTTGGGGATTGAGTTTTTAAACTTCGTTAAAAGAGTGAAATCGCAAAACCCGAAGGTGCAGTAAAAGACAAAATGAAGATAACACGCACACCTTTAAAGGGATGTATTGTGATTGAGCCTGACGATTACTTAGATAATAGAGGCTATTTTATGGAGGCCTATAAAAAAAAGACGCTAGATGCGGCACTAGGATATGAAGTTAATTTTACACAAGACAACCAGACGTCATCCTCAAGAGGGGTGCTCCGAGGATTACATTTCCAAAAAGGAGCTTATGCCCAAGCCAAATTAGTTCGTGTTATACAAGGCACTGTTTTGGATGTTGCAGTAGATCTTCGTGAGAACTCACCAACTTATGGAGCACACTTTTCTATAGAACTGTCTTCAGAAAATAAAAAGCAATTATTTATCCCTAGGGGATTTGCTCATGGATTTGTGGTTCTCACTGCCACCGCTGTTTTTTCTTATAAATGTGATAATTATTATAATAAAGCATCAGAAAGTGGGATTATTTATAACGACCCCACACTTAATATTGATTGGGAATTGCCAGCTGAGCAATTACTGCTTTCAAAAAAGGATTTACAGCTACCTCAATTCAAATCTTTGAAGGCATGATTAAAATTTTGGTAACAGGCGGCCGTGGCCAGTTAGCCCAATGTTTGAACCATGTTATTAGAAAACATGCCGGCCTAGATGTAGATTTTCAGGATCTTCCTGCTTTAGACATTACAAATGTACAGCAATTAACGACATATTTTTCTAAAAACAAACTTGACTATTGCATCAATTGTGCCGCATTTACTGCTGTAGATTTGGCAGAAGAGCAAAGCGAATTGGCCTATGCAGTCAATGCAGAAGGACCAAAAAACATCGCGATGCTTTGTCTGAAGCACAATGTCAAACTCATTCATATCTCCACAGATTTCGTGTTTGATGGTAAAAAAGACACGCCATATTTAGAAACAGACACTCCTAACCCTTTAAGTGTTTATGGGGCGAGTAAATTACAAGGCGAACAAAACATTCAGCACAACATGGAAAATTATTTTATTATCCGTACGTCGTGGTTGTACTCTGAATATGGAAATAATTTCCTGAAAACCATGCTCAAATTATCAGAAACACACAAACAATTAAATGTGGTTTCTGATCAGATAGGATCACCAACATATGCAGGGGACTTGGCTGAGTTTTTGATTAAAATTGTTTTATCTTCATCTGTAAATTATGGTATATACCATTACAGCAATTTAGGTGCCATTTCGTGGTATGACTTTGCCTGCGGTATTTTTACTAAATTTGAAAAGAATGTGGACGTAAGGCCTGTAAAAACGAAAGAACATCCAACAGCGGCAAAACGCCCTCGTTTTAGTGTTTTGAATTATAAAAAAGCAGAAAATAGTTTTAATCATTCAATCAAAGATTGGAAGAGAAGTTTATGTAAAATAAAACTCTAATTTGTTATGAAATTTCTTTTTTGGCTAACTTTTATCTTAACTGTTAATTCATGTAAAAAAAGTGTTGACTATTATAAAGCCCCATTACTTTCTACTAATAGTAATCTAAATGCCGTTATTGAAATACCAGCAGGAACGAACAAAAAATTTGAATACAACAGAACAACCAAGAGCTTTGAAATAGACAAAACAGATGGTCAAGATAGAATCATTAATTTTTTACCTTATTTAGCAAATTATGGTTTTATACCATCAACGTGTTCCGATCTCAAAAAAGGAGGAGACGGAGACCCTTTGGACGTTTTGGTGTTATCTGAAAGCACACCAACAGGAACAATAATTGAAATTAAGCCAATAGCCATGTTGAAATTATTAGACAATGGTGAGCAAGATTACAAAGTTATTGCAATACCACACGATATTAATAAAAGAATTTTAGACATTAAAAATTTAGAGGAATTAACCATTAGATTTCCTGAGATTAAAAAGATGATCGAATTATGGTTTTTAAATTATAATAAAAAAGATGAAGCTATTATTAATGGATGGGCAAATGAAAGAGCAACTTTAAAAGAAATATTTAAAAACAAGTTAAAATGAGGGCAACAGCTGTATTCATGTTATTAGTTTTTACTGCAAGTTGTTCGTCTCCGGAAAAGATAAATTATTCATTTTTTGCAGCAGGACATACTTATGGCAACCCAATGGACAACCCCCATCTTAAAGGTCTGTATAAACCATTTAAACATAAAATCTCATTTATCAACGAAGATAAAAATATAAAGATGGGTTTTTTACTTGGCGATGTTGTTTGGACACCAAGTCATTGGGATGCTGCACTTGAAGACATGTCTCTATTTCAAGATTCAATCCGCGTTGTAAGAGGAAACCATGACGGCCCATTGGAACTATTTGAAAAGAGATTTGGAAAATCCTATTATAGTTTTAATGAAAGCAATGACCTTTTTATCGTTCTTGACTCTAACCTAGATTATTGGAATATTTCAGACGAGCAGTTAATTTTTTTAAAAAACACAATTCGCAATAAAGCTAAAAAAGCGACAAATATTTTTGTTTTTGTACACCATATTATTTGGTGGACCACAAGTAAATACTCAAAACCTTGGCCTAATTCATTCCACGGTAGAGACAAGAATGTCAATTATTGGCGAGAAATTGAACCATTGTTAAAAAAAACCGGAAAGCCCGTTTATCTTTTTGGTGGCGATATAGGTGCTCATTCAAGTGAACAAATGAACAAGCATTATCCAGTGGAATATTTATACTTTAAGAAGAAAAATATTACATATATTGGCACCGGAATGGGCGGAGGAATTAGAGACAACTTTGTGATTGTTGATGTTTTAAATAACGGTGAGGTAAATTTTAGATTAATCCATTTAAATGGGGAAAACACAAACGGCCTTGGAAAACTAGAAGAATACAATACTGAAAATTCTTTTTAATCTTTAAAAATGACTAATAACACAAATAAAGAATCATTGAAATTCATGCTAGGGATTCCAGTATTGCTACTAACAGCCTCTCTTTTTTTTAATAACGAAGGCAATGAAAAAAAGGCTTTAACAGACGACATAAACCCTTACATTAATGCCATTCCAAATAGTTATTTAGAGGCGTTAAATAATGCTAAGGAGAATGACACCACATTTTTTCACTCATTAATTGATGATAATGCAATTAGAGAGCTTGTCATCTTCAAAGCATTTCCTACGTCATTTGAAGTTAAACAAGATTTTACGGTAGAAGTTTACCCCACAAATATAGCCCTGCTAAAAGGATACGTTGATTATATAACTTTAAACCTATTTCGAGATGCGGTACTTTTTAACAATAACAACAAAGCCTATTGTATGTTTAAAATCTCTTTACCAATTATTGATATTAATAAGCTGGTTGTTAAACAAAACGGAAACCCTACCAATAACGAATCTTGGGCAACAACAATAGAAAGACCTTTTGACAAACTAACCATTAAAGCTGAGCAATTATTTCAAGACATTAATAATAACAGCGAGCCCTATCAGCCAAACCCTTACTCTTTATTGTTTACGGAGGAATTAAAAGTCAATAACATCAGATCACTTAAAGGTTATTATTCTAAAAGGAACGATAGTCTTTTTAAAACAAAAGGAGACATTAATCTTTTTTGCAATATTAATAGCAAGACTATTGGTAAAGTTAACCAGCGCAGCTTGTTTTGGAAAAGAATTAATAATGAGGACCGCTCATTTATAAAACAAATTGAGTTTAATGGCTCTAACAGCGTTGATGCACGACGCTTACTTTCTGATTTTATTGAAAAAAAATTAACATTTGATAAAGTTTTTAATGTTGAAAAACTAGCTCTTTTTAATGCGCTAGAGAATGTCTTTATTGACGATTGTAGAAATAAGGAGTTTTATTTTATATATAATAATGAAGAAAACATATTAGAGCCGTTTTATTTTGATTCTAACTGCAAATCGGCATCCCAGAAGTATGTTAGATCATCTAACATTCAAAACACAGTGTATCTAAAAGAGTTTGTTAAGGCGTTAGACAAGGTCTCTGAAATAAACTTTTATAATAAACACATAAAGGACAATCAATTGCTTAAAAGTGAATTGGCATTAATCAATAGTTTTCAGCCGAAAACTTTATTTAATTATGACGTAATAAAGGCCAATCAAAAAGCAATTAAGAAGAGCCTAAGCCCCTCATCGGCCCTAAAAGTAGAATTAATTTCTAAAGACTCTAAAAGAATGACTTTAAGCGCTAACAACCTTACTAATTATTCAATTGAAGTATTAGGCTTAAATCATCTCGATAAAAAGGAAATTACAAGCTTAAACCCTGTAAAGCAGATTTTGAGCGGCCAAAAAGATACTTTAACAATAAATTTGCCAAGAAGTTTTGAAAACTTATTTGTGAGTAAAAAGAAAAAAATAGTCGGCTTTGTTCTTCCTAAACACATATACGAATTAAGCATTCAATATCGCATTGCGGGCCTAAATAGGGCCAGCGCAGCGCCAATTATACCTTATCAAAAAGATGGCAAAGTAGAGGATGACTTGTTTAGAACCGCCGGCTTTATTAATAATCACAAATCAATAATTGTTGACGAAGCAAAGAGAGAAATTTCTTTTTCAAAAGATTCTGTAGTTATATCATCTCCTTTGGTGATCGACAAGGGATATACCTTTAAGCTGAATCCAGGAACCGTTGTTAATATTATAGATGATGGGAAAATAATATCACACGCTCCTCTAAATTTTGTTGGGACAAGAAATAAGCCTATTACAGTATATTCGTTAGATAGCAAGGGTGAAGGCTTATTGGTTTTAAGTAGACATAAAAAATCGATATTAAAGCATGTTATCTTTGATAACCTAAGAAACCCTACACAAGGCAATTGGGGTGTTACTGGCTCGGTTACTTTTTATGAATCGCCAGCAGACTTGCAGCATGTAGTCATAAAAAACAATAAATGTGAAGATGCTTTAAATATTGTACGAACAAACTTTACTATGAATCAAGTGGCAATTTCAAACACACAGTCTGATGCATTTGATGGGGATTTTGTAAATGGAAGCATACTAAATTGTCAGTTCAACAATTTGGGAAATGATGCGATTGATGTTTCTGGGTCAGATTTACTAATTAGGAATGTTACAATAGCAAACGCAGGAGATAAAGGGCTTAGCGCCGGTGAAAACAGTAAAATGAAAATAAATGGTGTTGAAATTTCTGACAGTGCAATTGCAGTTGCAGGAAAAGACTTGTCAATTGTAAATGCTAAAAATTTAAAAATATCGAATACACAATTGGGCTTTACGGCATTTCAAAAAAAACCAGAATTTGGTCCATCAAAAATCACCGTTAATGGTATTTCAATGTCTGATATAGAAACAAACTATTTAATAGAAGGCTCTTCATCACTTTTTATTGATAACAAAGAAATTGAAACTACTCAAAACGTTAAAGATAGAATGTATGGAGTAGAGTTTGGAAGAAGTAGTGCTGAAACTAGAAACACACCGCAACAATGATAACAGAGGGAATAATAGGGCAAGTAAAAGATCTTACAAGTAGTAAAGAACTTCATTTTCTTGACAGGGAGCATAATTTCAGATATGAACGAAAGTTCACAGTCCCCAATGAGCTTTCATTAAACACCATAGAGCAATTTATTAAAAGGAATAATGCATTATTTAGGGAGGTTTTTCACCCTCGTCAGGTAAATAATATTTATTTTGATACTGTAGGTTATAACGACTATCTTGATAATGTATTAGGTGTGTCCGATAGAAAAAAAATTAGAATTCGTTGGTATGGCGGTACTTTTGGCGAGATAAAAAAACCAGTTTTAGAAATAAAAATAAAAAAAGGTATTGTTGGCGATAAATGGTCATATAAACTAAAACCATTTGTTTTAGACAATAACTTTGACAACGACATGATACAAAATATTTTTAGTGCTTCTGAACTGCCATTGCCGATTTTAGAATCTGTTCAAATGGTTTCCCCAACATTATTAAACTCGTATGTAAGAAAATATTTCTTATCGGCAAACAACAAATTTAGAGTTACCCTAGACTATAAATTACTATATTTTAAAATTGATAAGCGATTCAATAATTTTAGCTTTATGCCCACTACAGACATCAATAAAATAGTTGAATTAAAATATGATCTGTCAGACGATAAAATGGCAAATACTATTTCAACTCAATTTCCATTTAGGCTAAATAAAAACTCGAAGTACATTAACGGCGTAAATACAATTAAACAATTTCCAAAATAAAACAACTAATATAACACACCATGCAAGGAGAAAACTTTTTAACAGAAATAGCAAATCAATTTGGTTCAGGAGAATCATCGATCGTAGACTTTTTAATTAACATTTTCATGACAATTATACTGTCCTATATCATAGGTCTGGTTTATTCCAAGTATGGAAATTCATTATCAAACAGAAAGAAATTACTACAAACATTTGTGTTAATCTCCGTTACGGTAATGTTGGTCATTTCAATTGTAAAATCATCATTGGCGCTCTCATTAGGATTAGTGGGTGCATTATCAATTGTTAGGTTTAGAACCGCAATAAAAGAACCTGAAGAACTTGTGTACTTCTTTGTTGCTATTGCATTAGGTTTGGGTATGGGCGCAAATCAAAGACTAGTCACTTTAGTCGGAGCAATTATAATTATTTTATACATCGTTGTTCAAAACATGAATACCGTTAGAAATGTTGTGCAGCAAAACTTAATTGTCACGATTTCTAACACATCAGAAACGGGGTTAGATGAAAATAAAATATTAGAAATGCTTAATAAATATTCTAGCAAAATAGATTTAAGACGATTAGATGCTGCAAATAATTCTACTGAGATATCTCTCAACATAGAGTTCAACAATTTTGAGAGCATTATTAAAGCCAAGAATGATTTAAAAACAATTGGCGACATACAGTTTAGCTTTATTGAAAATTATTAACTAAATGCAGCTTAAATCCTCTAAAAAGCTTCCGGCACCCTTTTTATTGACACTGCTTGTGTTGGCGGCACTCCTATTTTTCTTAGAAGACAATAAGAAAGTGGATAAATATCTGGAAACACCAGAGTTTGACCAAAAAACAAATCTGGATTTTATTCAACTTACCTTTAGTCAAAAAGCATTTAAGAAGATCAAAAAAAAGCGCCTTAAAGCGTTGTCAGCAGGCATATTAGAAACGAGCGATAGTGATTACGTCCCTGTCACTGTTTCATTTAATGGGGAGGATTTTAGAGCGGAAGCGAGATTAAAAGGAGATTGGACTGATCATCTAAAAGGAGAAAAATGGTCGTTCAGGATAAAATTGAAGAATGATAAGACGATTTTGGGGATGCGAAAATTTTCAATTCATCATCCCCAAACTAGAGGCCATTATTACATGGCTGAATGGCTCTATTTAAAAGCAGTTAAGCGAGAGGATTTGGTGGGCTTACGCTATAACTTTTTAGAAGGTGCAATACATATAAAAAGCAAGAATTCAGTAAATTACGAAAGTCGAGATGTCGGTATTTATGCCATGGAAGAAACTTTCGACAAGCGCACGCTCGAGAGCAATGGGATGAAAGAGAGTGTGATTCTTAAATTTTCGGAACAACACTGGTGGGATGAGGTTAAGAAGAGCATAGAGGTAGGCTCCTCATATGGCTCCCTTTGGAGCGACTTCATGAATTATAAGCTTATTGACAGGGCACAATTTCCTATTCTGCCTTTTTCAGAAGAAAAGACAGTACTTGACGGCACCATGAATCCCTATTTTAAATTAGGAAAGGAATTGTTAGAAAGTATTTACACGGGCGAAGCAACACTTAATGAAGCGTTTGATGTTCAAAAACTTGCCAAACAAAATGCTGTTTTAAATCTATTTGGCGCCATACATGGCACGTATATTATAAATTTAAGATTTTATTACAATCCAATAACCTCTTTACTTGAGCCCATAGCTTTTGATGGGAACTCAGGGGGCAAACTTACAAAATACACACATTTTATGTTCCTTAACAAAGAAAAAGACTCTATTTATTTAAAGGAACTGGCGCACGCCATAGATGAAGTTACTCAGCCAGAATACCTTACCGACTTAATGGAAACATATAGACCGGAAATGGATGAATTGTTAAAGCCACTAAAGAATGAAATTAAAAATAGCAGGGGGTTTCTACTGGCTAATCTACAACACAATCAAGAAATATTAAAAGGCGA
The DNA here is from genome assembly GCA_913031185.1 of uncultured Flavobacteriaceae bacterium. Taxonomy (GTDB): domain Bacteria; phylum Bacteroidota; class Bacteroidia; order Flavobacteriales; family Flavobacteriaceae; genus UBA3537. The sequence goes on from CAJWDI010000004.1 coordinate 28,018, forward strand.
GCTAGAAAGAATTAAAGGCATATATGAAATCGAGGACATAAAAACTGAAGCCAACAACATTGAGAGGCTAGAACCACCGGATATAAAAAGGTGGCAGAATAACAATACGATCTTAGTTAAAACAAAGATTAAAGAAAGAAATAAAGATGTTTATAACCTATCTAGGGATAATACTTCAGCAAACGCTTATACAGTCATAACAAATAATAAAATTAGCTTTGGCCAAGAATATAGCTCAAATATTTTAGTAAAAAAAGGGGATAGCGATTCCTTTTTCGGGTTCAGAATTCAGGGTGATTATCCAAACAGAATTGATGCTGTGTTTGACTTAGAAAAAGGGGAGGTAAAAGGAAAAAGTATTGGAGGTAATTTTAAAGATGTAAGCGCATCAATAAAACCACAGGGTAATGGCTGGTTCTTATGCACTCTCGCCGGAAAAATTAAAACAAATAACATTAAAATTATTTTAGGGCCTACGACAGGTCAGAAAAACAGTGATGGATGGGAGGGCTTAACGAATAAGGATTGTGATGTAAATATTATTCCCTCATCACTACTTGTTGAAAAAGTTTATAAATAATTTAGCTTTGAGATAGGACAAATTATAAGATTATAAGAATTAATGTCTTTTAATAGAGATCAAAAAATAAAAAATTATTGCTAAAATTCAGTAAAGACAATTCAATAATATTAAAAAACCTTTCGTTTTTAACGATTCTAAGGGGTTTTAATATTGGTGTCAAGTTCTTATTAGTAGCATATTTAGTAAGGGTCTTGGGCGAAATAAATTATGGGATTTATACATGGACAGATTCTGTAATACAATACTTTCTTGTATTTATAAACTTTGGATTTAACGTTTATGCCGCAAAATATATAGTTGACAACAAGGGCTCTAAGAGTGGACTTAATCGAATAATATCATCAATTTTTATTATTAAGTTAATCTTTTTTTTTGCAAGCTGCGTATTACTTTTGTTGTTGACATATTTAGCGGTATTTCAACCTTTTAGAGATTATTTGTTGTTGTTGTTATTAATGGGAATTGGTGAAGTGTTTTTCCCTATTTGGTATTTTCAAGGGATTGAAAAATTAAACACTGCAACATACATTACAGTATTTGCAAGACTTTTATTATTGTTTGGAGCATTTTTCTTGGTAACAACCGCCAATGATTTAAACCGATATATTTTATTAATAGTGGCCTCCAATATTGTAATGGGGCTGTTGGGATATACCACTTTAGTTAAGGAACATTCTTTTTCTTTTATTTGGGTTGGCATTAAAACAATAAAGCGGTACTTAAAAGAAGCATATATGTTTTTTCTAGGCGGATTTTTATCACTGACATTTAACGCCTTATCTATATTTTTAATTGGATTGTACTACACAATGGATTATGTTACCGGATTTGATGTGGCATTAAAAATTGTATTAGTCTGTATAGTGCCCTTTGACATGTTACAACAAGCGGTTTTTCCAACCATATCTAGAAACAAAAACAAAGTGGTTTTAAAAAAATTAATAATAATAAGTGTTTTCTTGGGTGTGTTATTTACACTTGCTTTGAATGTTTTTTCCATTGAATTATTAACTTTATTTGGTGGATCCGGGATGGAGGCTTATGGAGATGTTTTAAAAACACTTTCGCCAATACCCCCAATTGTTGCATTTTCGTTTTTACTGGGAACCTGTACACTTGTGGCATTTGATTACAACAAGGAATTTAATCAATCATTAATTATTTCTTCTCTATTATATATACTTGTAATTGTAATATTACTTGTTTTCGACAAAATGACATTTTGGAACTTAGTATATTTAAGAGTTTTTTCTGATATTGTGTTGTTGAGCATTAGGCTATATTTTACTTTAAAGAATAAAATACTTTCGACGAATTAAAAACTTTTATTAAACCCATAATTATTAATGAAGCTTAAATCGGTTCTTACATTTTTATATTTAGCTGTGAGCATACCCCTATTTCTCTTTTTTAAAGCAGAAATTGTAGTTTGGATTTCATTTTTTGTTAACCTTTTATTAATTACAGGGATAACGCATTACCACCTAAATATGGAAAAGGTGTTTTCTCCATTTTTAACATCATTCATAGTTTTTGTTTATTTATTTTTCATTGTTGCGCCAATAATTCAAATTTCCTCGATTAAATCAAATTACGCAACTTTCCCAACCAATTACCCTTATAACACTGCAGATGTTATTTATGCCAACATATTAATATTAATATTTATTTTAATTTTCTTCATTGGCTATGTCTTTTTTAAGGGTAAACAAAAAGATTACTTAAACAATATACATTCATCTCGAAGCGCAACATTTTCTACTCCACTTACCATCCTATCAATATTAATTCTTTGTTTAATTATTTTCGGGTTACATTATAGCTATACGATTCAAGACATTACCCAATCAATTTATACCGCTAAAGAAGAGGCTGTGTCTAGTTTACTAATAAAAAGAAAAGTGCTTTTTATAATTCCGCTGGGGGGCGTAATTATTGCACATAGATATTTAAAAGAAAAGAAAAAAATAACCACTAACACTATTGTTGCTTTTTTGGCATTAATAGTGCTAATGTGTATTTTATTATTTTTTAAAAACCCATTAGCAGAGAAGAGAAATGCGCTAGGCCCAATTTATATTACATTGATATATTTATTTAAACCAAGCCTTCTGAACAGCAACTCTAAATTCTTTCTTTTTATGTTTTTATCCATGGTGGTTGCCTTTCCTGTATTGTCAACGCTCACTCATATTGATGCAAGCTTAAGAGAAATGGTCGTAGAACCAAAATTAATTTATGAATCTTTTGTTAGATTTGGGGGCATATCTAATGCCTTTAGCTCTCTACATTACGACGCCTTTGCCAATATAATGGCAACCGTAGATTATGTAAGCATTAACGGTTTGTCGTATGGTTATCAATTACTTAGTTCTTTGTTGTTTTTTGTTCCACGAAGTCTTTGGACGTCTAAGCCAACCTCAACAGGAGAATTAGTTGGAAATTATTTGATTGAAAAATACGAATTTGACTATAATAATCTATCAAACCCAATTGTATCAGAAGGGTTTATAGACTTTGGTTTTTTTGGTTTGTTTTTCATGGCAATAATTTTAGCCTATTACGTCATAAAACTAATGTCCTGGCTGCAAAGCCCTGATCCGCTCAAAAAGTTTATTGCTTTTTATTTTGCAATACATCTTATATTTTTACTTAGAGGCGACCTTACTAGTGGTTTTTCATATTATATAGGAACCTTACTTGGGGTATATACAATTCCGAAACTAGTCGGTAGATTATCTAGAGTCATCACAAAAACCAAGATTAAGGCTTGAACACTTCCAATAACATAAGCTTTTACAACAAGTTACTGTTGTTCTTTATTTATCTAAATAGCGCAACTATTTTAGTCCCAGATAAATTCAAAGCCTGGCCAATTGCAATATTAGCCTTGATCATTATTCTAAGGCATTTCAAGCTAACAACCAAGCCGGTTTTAGAAATTAAAAAACTTTTAATAAGTATTGGTTTTTTTTTAATATTAGTTTTAAGCACAGCTTACTCAAGCGACATCCCTTATGCTCTTAAAAAGCTAGAAACAGGGTCGTCACTCGTAGTATTCCCATTGATTTTTTACATAATAGCAGGAGATCGGAATATTTTTTCGGATAACACCATCCGAACACTTAAACTTACTTTTATTATCTCATTAGTATTCTTTTTAATTTCGACATTTACCTATTTCTATTTTACGGAACCTTTTTTTAGTTTTAAAAACACACTAGAGCATTATACAAACTTAGTAGACATAAGAATTAGTAAATACAGCACCCATCCAATATACTTATCGATTTACATTGGTATAGCAATTATTTTCTCATTTACTCTTTTTAAGGAGAACAAACCAAAGATTAAATGTTTTATATTTTTTGCCCTTCCGCTGCTAATAGCTTTCACGGCAATACTAAATAAAAAAGGGCCTATAATTTCTCTGGCTGTAATTGGCCTTTTTTTTCTAATTAAAAACAAGTTTAATTTTAAGAAAATCGTGTATATAACCCCACTGTTTATACTTTTAGTTGGCTTAGTTGTTTTTATTCCTAGATATGAGAACGAAAACAAATTCGAAGAGTTATTGGAAATAGGGAACAACAAGAATTCATCATCTGGAATAAGATTACAAATATATGGATGTGCATTACAAAAGATAGCAAAGGCACCTATTTGTGGCTATGGCTGGGGTGATGTAAAAACAGCATTAAGGAATTGTTATGCAGGAAAAAACAGTGAGGAACTATTGAAGAATAATTATAACTCTCATAATCAATATTTAAGCATTTTATTGTCCATTGGTATTTTGGGTTTTATAGCTTTTGTATATTACCTTTTTTATATTCTTAAAGTATCCAGGCAAAGAAATTCTCAGCTCCTGTTTTTTTTGACGCTTTATTTTTGCCTTAATATGTTGACAGAAAATATTTTGGAAAGGGAAGACGGTGTAATTGTGATTGCCTTCTTTTTAAACCTCTTTCTTTTTAGGATCAATAAGAAAAATGAAACCATAAAGCAATAGGCCATAAAAACCATGACAATAGTACATATATTAGAGGATTTCTCATTTCAAAGCGGTGGCATTAGAACTGTTTTGCGCGACCTGCATACGCGATTACTAAATGCAAAGATTAATTCGATTATAGTTGCACCAAAATTTGAACAAAGCGACAGCGTTACAAAGATTTCTGGTGGGGGCAGAGCTTGGTGTTACTCGAGTGAATTATTAGAAAAGCTAAATGAAATATACTCCGAAGAAAAGAAAATAATTATCCATATTCATGGCGTATGGATGTACCCACAATACGCTTCAGCAAAATTTGCATATAAAAACAAAATACCCTACGTGGTATCATGTCATGGAATGTATGAACCCTGGTTGTGGACAAAAGGAACCATGAAAAAGAAGCTGTATTTTAATTTATTAACAAAAGCAATTTTTTCAAAAGCAAACTTTATTCACGCCATTACGGAAGATGAATCTTTGGAAATTAAAAAATTAATGCCCAAGGCCAGAACAGTAGAAATTCCTAATTTAATTGATTTCCAAGACCCAAGAAGCAGGCCTCAGGAGCACAAGGAAAAGTATGTTTTGTCTCTCGGTAGGCTTGATAAAAAAAAGGGGATAGATATTTTGCTAAAGGCCTTTAGCAATTTAGACCCTAATAATATTAATTTAAAGATTGCTGGAGAATTTAATGAATACAAAAAAGTATTAGACAACATTGTATCCATATTAAATCTTCAGGATAAAGTTGAATTTTTAGGAATGGTAACAGGTGACGCAAAGGCAGAATTGTTTCGGAACGCATTCGTTTTTGCTGCACCCTCTCATTCAGAAGCCATAGGAATGGTGAATCTTGAAGCCGCACTTTATAAAACCCCTGTAATAACAACTTATCAAACAGGAATAGATAAAGACTGGCAAAACAACGGGGGCTTTTTAATTAACCCTGCCGAGCAAGAATTGACTTTTGCTTTAAAAAAGGCGATTAATTTAACTTTAGAAGAAAGAAACGACCGAGGCAAAAAATTACACGATTTTGTTCTGAAAAAATACTCGTGGAAAAATAGATTTTTTGATTGGATTAAATTATACGAATCAATGTTGTAGATTTGTTTGCGAATAATACACATAAAGAAATTATTGAAATCTCAAAAGCAACATAACAAATTCCAAAACCTTAAATGTTTTAAGAACCCAAAAGGATTTAGAGGACGATCCGCTTTTACAGTACAATTTTGGTGGATGGTTTATGCTATATTTTTTAGGTCATCCCCTCAAGCCCTATATGGATGGAGACGGTTTTTGTTAAGATTATTTGGCGCCAAAATTGGAAAAAATGTAATCATCAGGCCTACTGCAAAAATAACCTATCCCTGGAAGGTTACAATTGGTGATTATAGCTGGATAGGGGATGAGGTTGTTTTATACTCATTAGGAAATATAAAAATAGGTGAAAATACAGTCATATCCCAACGCAGTTATATTTGTACAGGAACTCATGATTACAACTCGGAAGATTTTAGAATATATGCTGAAGACATAAAAATAGGGTCAAAATGCTGGCTAGCCACCGATGTATATGTAGCACCTGGGACAACAATTAAAGATGGTGTTGTTGTTGGCGCAAGGAGTTCTGTATTTTCAGATCTTGATGGCAATAAAGTATACGTTGGGTCACCTGCCAAAAGCATTAAAAACAGGAGGGTTGGGTAAAAAAATCACATTCATTGGTCTTAATTTTTATCCTGAGGATACAGCCATAGGGCTTTATTCTAGTCAATGGGTACAGCATTTAGAAGATCATGATTTTGAGGTGTCTGTAATAACAGCCTTCCCCTACTATCCACAATGGGAAATAAGAGACGCATATAAAAACAAGCCCAGATTTTTTAAAGAAGAAAAAGGAAAAACAAAAATTTTTAGATACAAGCAATATGTGCCTAAAAAACCAACCTTTTTAAGGCGTGTTTTACATATTATAGATTTTACAATTGGCGCTTTTTTTAATTTATATAAAATCAAGAAAAGTGATTTGGTTATTGCGGTGGTGCCATTCACCAGCGCAGTATTTTTAGGATATATTCAAAAAAAGCGATTTAAGGCTCCCCTATGGATACATGTTCAAGATTTTGAGTTTGACGCTGCTCTTCAATCAGGGTTCAGCAATAAATTAAATGTTGTTTTTTCGGTACTGCTTAAGTTAGAAAAATGGTTGTTTTCAAAGGCTGATATAGCAAGTACAATTAGCTTAAACATGCTGTCAAAAATGGAAGCAAAAACCAAAACACAAACCTTCTTTTTGCCCAATTGGATTGATGGGAAAAGCATCAACCCAGACAAAGCAACTCAGCACAAATACGTGTCATCCCAAAAAAAGAAACTTTTATATTCAGGCAGCATAGGCGACAAACAGGATTGGCAAGCGTTTTTACAATTCTGTGCGGATTTAAACGCAAAAAAATATGAAGTAATTGTTGTTGGAGATGGATCAAAAAGGGCTTGGCTAGAAAAACAAATCAATAAGATTAACCTAATCTCATTGTATCCGCCAGTTAAAAGTGATGAATTATCTAATTTATTGTGTGGTGCGGATTTGCATTTATTGTTCCAAAAAACAGACATTTTAGACACAGTAATGCCGTCCAAAATTTTAGGCATGATGGCAAGTGGAAAGCCCTCGCTGGTAATAGGAAATAAAGATTCTGAGGTAAAGCAAATCTTTGAAATCTCTAACGGAGGCCTCTTTTTTAGCAACTATTCTAATACTTTAGTCAATGCGGTAGAAAAATTAATGGGGTGCCCATCCAGTTGCGAGAAAATGGGCAAAGCCGCTAGAGCATATGTGCTTTCAAACTTCTCAAAAGCGGAAATTTTAAACAAAATGACAGAAAGGGTAAAGTCACTACTACAACACAACTAATTTCATACATTACTGCTTAAAATCAAACAATCTAATTATATTTGGCATGACAAATAAGTTGTTATGTCTAAAACTATTCTCATCACTGGCGCCGCAGGCTTTTTGGGCTCTCACTTGTGTGATCGTTTTATTGCAGAGGACTTCCAGGTGATCGGAATGGACAATTACATTACCGGAGATCAAGACAATATTCAACACCTTTTTGAACTTCCTAATTTTGAGTTTATCGAGCATGATGTCACCAACTATATCGACATTGTAAAACCCATAGATTATATCTTACATTTTGCTTCTCCAGCAAGCCCCATAGATTATCTTAAAATACCGATTCAAACACTAAAAGTGAGCTCCATAGGAACCCATAATTTGCTGGGCTTGGCTAAGGCAAAAAATGCGCGTATTTTGATTGCCTCAACTTCCGAAGTCTACGGCGATCCTCTTCAGCATCCCCAAAGCGAAGACTATTTTGGCAACGTCAGCGCTATTGGCCCACGCGGGGTGTATGATGAAGCCAAGCGCTTCCAAGAAGCCCTTACCATGGCCTACCACAGGTTCCATGGGCTTCAAACCAGAATCGCCAGGATATTTAACACCTATGGCCCGCGTATGCGTTTGAACGACGGTCGTGTCATTCCCGCTTTTATGGGTCAAGCCTTGAGGGGTGAAGACCTGACTGTTTTTGGCGATGGCTCTCAAACCCGCTCGTTTTGTTATGTGGATGATTTAATTGAAGGCATTTACCGATTGTTGTTTAGCGATTATACCCTACCCGTCAACCTTGGAAGTTCAGAAGAGGTTACCATCATGACTTTTGCAAAGGAAATAATAGCACTTAGCAGCAGCCCCCGCAAGATTAAACACCAACCCTTACCACAAGGAGACCCATTACAACGGCAGCCAGACTTAAGTTTAGCAAAAAAAACATTAAATTGGTCGCCAGTTATTGTAAGAAGCGAAGGCATGCGTAAAACCTTTAATTTTTTTAGAAATATTCCTAAGAACAAATTATCTAAAGTTGAGCACAAAGACTTTTCCAAACATATTAGATTTTAAGTGAGCAATTTTAGACAAGGACGGTATTCGTGGCTGATTAAGCCTATTTCTTACGCTGTGGACCTCGGCGTCCTGCAATTAATATCATTGTTTTATTTGTCTCAAACATTCCGATTAAGCCTCGTCATCACCCTTTCATTTGGCTGGATTGTAACCGCCTTGATATCAAAATTTTACGAAGTTTACCGCCATTCAAGCGTGGTAAGAGTATTTAATTTATTGGTTCGACAGGGCTTGTTTTTTTCCATGTTCGTCTTTGCTTATGCAGGGATTTTCCCTAAAACCGAAATGGACCCCAAGCAAATCTTGAAATACCTTATCAGCTCTTTGTTTTTTATTGCGGTTTTCAAATACATTTTATTTTATCTACTTAAGCGATATCGTGCCTATTTTAAGGGGAATATACGTAGAACAATTATTTTGGGGACCAACAAACAGGCCAAGGCGATTGCTAAATTTTTCAAGGACACCCCCGAATTGGGTTTTATTAACACCAAGATGGTTTCTTTTAAGAAACCAAGACAAGAGGATTTAAATACTCTTTTTAAATACATCAAAGCGCACGAAGTAGACGAGATTTATTGTTCCCTTTCTGAAATTAGCAAAGTGGATGTCAAAGCCATTACAAAGTTTGCTGACAATAATTTAAAGGTTTTGAAATTTATTCCAGAGCAAAATACAATTTTAAACAAGGACCTAAAACGCGATTTCTATGGCTTGGTCCCCGTCTTAGAGTTCAGAACCATTCCTTTAGACGACTCTTTTAATTTAGCCTTTAAACGTGTTTTCGATGTTGTGTTCTCAATACTTGTTATTGGTTTTATTATGTCTTGGCTTACCCCCATTTTAGCCCTGCTTATTAAGCTAGAGTCTCGAGGGCCAATTTTCTTTAGGCAGCAAAGAAACGGCTATAATTATAAAACATTTAGCTGTTATAAATTCAGGTCGATGATAATCAATAATGAAGCGGATACAATTCAAGTCACCAAAGCTGACGACCGAATTACGGTGATTGGAAAATTTATTCGCCAAACCAGCATTGATGAGCTCCCTCAGTTTTTTAATGTTTTGGTTGGAGACATGTCAGTAGTTGGCCCCCGTCCCCATATGTTATCACACACCGAAATGTATGCCAATAAAGTAGATAAATTTATGGTACGTCATTTTGTGAAGCCGGGCATAACAGGGCTGGCACAGGTTAGCGGCTACAGAGGCGAAGTCGAGTCTGATAAAGACATAATCGGCCGCGTTAAATTTGATATTTTTTACGTCGAGAATTGGTCCTTTTTTCTGGATCTCAAAATTGTGATTAAAACCATCATAAAAGCCATAAAAGGTGATGACAAAGCATATTAATCAATGAATGTACTAGTATTAGGGTCTGGAGGACGAGAGCATACATTTGCCTGGAAAATTGCAAAGAGCCCGATTTGTAACCGGCTATTTGTTGCTCCAGGAAATTCTGGGACAGCAACCATTGCGAAAAATTTAGAAATCGGGGTTAACGATTTCCAAAGCATCAAGAAAGCAGTGTTAAAGTACGACATTCGAATGGTAATTGTGGGCCCCGAAGACCCCTTGGTGAGAGGTATTCATGACTTTTTTTTAAATGACCCAGATTTAAACAATATCGCCGTTATTGGCCCTCAGAAAGCAGCGGCCCAGCTGGAAGGGAGCAAAGAATTTGCCAAGGAGTTTTTAGTCAGACACCAAATTCCAACAGCAGCCTATCAAAGTTTTACTGCCCATGAGATTGAGAAAGGATATGCCTTTTTAGAAACGCTTTCGCCTCCTTACGTCTTAAAAGCCGACGGCCTTGCTGCGGGTAAGGGTGTGCTCATAGTAAAAGACCTCATAGCGGCAAAAACAGAACTAAAACAGATGCTCTTAGGCTCGAAATTTGGAGCCGCAAGCGCTAAGGTGGTGATCGAAGAATTTTTAGACGGCATTGAGCTTAGTTGTTTTGTTTTAACGGACGGCGAAAACTATAAAATACTACCAACGGCTAAAGACTATAAGCGCATTGGTGAGGGGGACACGGGCTTAAATACAGGCGGAATGGGTGCGATATCTCCAGTCCCTTTTGCTAATGAGGCCCTCATGGAAAAAATTGAGTCGCGCATTGTTGCACCTACAATTGAAGGCCTTAAAACAGACAAATTACCTTACAAAGGATTTGTATTTATTGGTTTAATTGTGGTCAACAATGAGCCTTTGGTTATTGAGTATAATGTTCGCATGGGAGACCCAGAAACCGAGGCCGTTTTGCCGCGCCTTAATACAGATTTGATGGAAATATTTGTCGCCATTAAAGAGCAAGCCTTAAATCGAATAGACATTGAAGTTAACCCTAAAACTGCGGCCACTGTTGTACTTGTCTCTGGAGGGTATCCAGGATCTTATGAAAAAGGGCATCCAATTAAAGGACTTGAGTCTGTTGAGAATGCATTGGTGTTTCATGCGGGCGCTAGGAATGATGGCGATAAAGTTGTAACTTCGGGAGGGCGCGTCATGGCAGTTACTGCTTTTGGCAACGACTACAAGGCAGCGCTTTCAAAATCATATCAAGCCATTTCAAACATCAACTTTCAAGGGATGAACTACAGAAAAGATTTGGGGTTTGACTTATAAATAGGAGTGAGAGCTGATGCTCTTATCCTCCTCGTCATTGTCACTAAAAGCTTTAAGTTGCCGCATCCAATAAGCAAAACAAACGACAAGGATGACTAAAAAGATCCAGGTTACAAAGTTTGCAATCCACCAGTTTTCTAGCTCAGTTTCTCTGAGAACATTAAATGGAACAAACAAAACGGATTCAAATAAATCTTGAATTGCATTAAAAAAATCTTTCATAGATTAAAATTTATCAAAAGCAAGGTTGTCAGTAATAGACTTATATTTACTTTGCAAATATAACCAACTCTAGAAATGATTACAAGAAATTTCAGAATATCTAAGCCACATCACTACATTCTTTTTTTTGTTGGCTTGATTTGTGTTTTTCTCTTTCAGCGGCTAAAAGATCACAGCGGCATTCAATCCGTAGATTTTCTCATTGAGAGCGTGGCTTTTTTGTTTTTTTTAACTTCCATTTTTTTGGTTGTTTTCATTATAACAAAGAATAAACTCACTCAAAAAAACAGCTTTGCAGCCCTCTATTTTTTTATTTTCATTTTCTTAATGCCTCAAACCTTGATGGATTATAAAATAATTATAGCCAATGGATTTGTACTACTTAGTTATAGAAGAATATTCAGCCTCGAAACCAAACTAAACATCAAGAAAAAATATTTTGATGCGGCATTCTGGCTGAGCATTGCCGCCCTTTTTTATGCTTGGTCTATTCTCCATTTCATTCCATTATTGGCAACAATCCTTTTAAGGCCCATTGACTGGTTGAAACATTTGTTTGTGCTTGTCTTTGGGGCTGGTGCGGCCGGGCTTTTAGTTTTTTTATTTGTAAGCGTTTTTGGCGTGGTTCCCCCAATTTTATTCTTTTATCTGCCAGAACCCAATTTTGATATTTTCGCTCAAATGTCACAATTAATGGCGATCTCAACCCTTGTTTTGTTGGTGATGCTCACAGGCGCCATTTTTAGGTTATTCTCCCCGCTGATTCTTAAAAACAGCAAAAGCAGAAACAATTTTATTATTTTATTTTTAATGCTGTTTACAGGGTTTAGCACATCCCTTTTAGCAGCCAACATGTTTGCAGAAAATATGCTTTTTTTGTCATTTCCTTTTGCGGTGCTCATGGCAAATTTCACACAACAACAAAGGCGTCCTTGGTTGTCGGATTTACTTTTGATTGTCCTACTCTCCTTAGCGTTTTTAAACCTAGGGCTTATTATTGAAAATCAGACATCTGTTTACTAAAGAATTGCATTATATTTGCATTAAAAAATAATATGTTCTCAAAGAAAGCCAACCAAATTTTCAAAGATGCCATTTCCACATACAAAGTATTAGATGATGTCTCACAGCCCTTTGTAAACAAATATGATAAAAATGAAGATTTAATTTCTCATTTGCTTTTCAAAAAATGTTGGATTGATACGGTGCAATGGGCTTATGAGGACATTATCCGTGACCCAAATATCGATCCCATAGCGGCCTTAAAACTCAAGCGCAAAATTGACGCCTCCAATCAGGACCGAACCGATACAGTAGAATACATAGACAGCTATTTTCTAAATCTCTATAAAGAAGCCACCCCAAAAGCCGATGCCAGCATCAATTCCGAAAGCCCCGCTTGGGCGATTGACCGTCTTTCAATTTTAGCTTTAAAAATTTATCATATGCATTTAGAGACCGTCAGAGAAGACGCCACAGCGGCACATAGATCTGCTTGCCAAAAGAAATTAGAAATATTAATTGAACAGCGCCAAGATTTATCTACAGCCATAGACGCCCTTTTAGACGACATTGCTAGTGGCCACAAATACATGAAGGTTTACAGGCAAATGAAAATGTATAACGACGATGAATTAAATCCGATACTTAGAGGGACTAAATAACAACACTCCTTGCCATTTGCTTCGAAACACATATTACTAATAAGGTTTTCGTCTTTGGGGGATGTGGCGATGACCGTACCTGTAGTTACCGCTTTTTTACGCACACACCCCGGATATAAAGTTTCGATTCTTACAAAAGAAAAGTTTACACCTCTTTTTCACCACCTCTCCGAAATTTCGGTTATAGGGGTTGATTTTAAAGCCGATTATAAAGGGCTTTACGGCCTTTTTAGACTTGCTAAAAAGATTAAAGATTTAAGGGTGGATGTCGTTGCAGATATGCACAATGTTTTAAGAACTAAAATTTTAAGGTTTTTGTTACCCAATGTTTCTTTTTCCAGGCTTGACAAAGGACGCGCAGAGAAGCAACAACTCATAAAAGGGGCTGTATTTAAACCCCTTAAAACCACAATTGAGCGCTATGCGGATGTTTTTCGCGCTTTGGGGCTCGAACTGTCTTTGAGTGCACCTCATTTTCCACAGCCTTTACCGCTATCACAATCATTAAAAACGCATTTAGGAAGCGCGAGCAGGCCCTTTATAGGCATTGCCCCTTTCGCAGCCTATACCTCAAAGATGTATCCAATACAGCAAATGAAAGAGGTTATTTCTACACTCTCAAACACTTACAGCGTTTTATTATTTGGTAGCGGAGCCTATGAAATAAAAATAATTGAGGCGATTGTCCGCCAGTTCCCAAATGTGAAATCTGTCGCCGGAGTCTATTCGATGCAAGAGGAATTGACGCTTATGTCTCATTTAAAAGTCATGCTGGCAATGGATTCCGGCAACGCTCATATGGCTGCGATGTTGGGAGTTAATGTAATTACATTATGGGGGGTTACACACCCCTATGCGGGCTTTGCGCCCTTTAATCAGCCATCAGAAAATTGTTTGCTAGCGGATCGTAAAAAATACCCTAAAATTCCGACTTCAATTTATGGAAATAAGCATCCCAAAAGTTACAGTAATGCGATGGCCTCAATTGCTGTTGAAGAGGTTTTATCGGCAGTAAAAAAGGCGCTTTAGATGTCATCGAAGTCCACTTGAATTGTAGCAGATGTTGGAACTGCTTGACAACTTAAAACCAAACCCTCTGCAACTTCAACGTCTGTTAAAACACTGTTTTGTCGCATGACAGCAGCCCCTTTCGTAACCCTACAAATACAACTGCTACAAACACCTCCTTGGCAGGAGTAAGGCACTTCCAAATCTTTTGCTAATGCCGCTTCCAGAATTGTTACATCGTTGTCCATTGAGATCACTTCCGTTTCATCTTCAAATAAAATGGTTGCTTCAATCGCACCACTGCTATTTACGGGGGTTTCCGCCTTAACAGATTCAGAGGCCGTAAAAAGTTCAAATAAAATATTACGCTCAGGGACATTATAACTCATTAAAACATCTTTTACGTTATGAATCATGCCCTCTGGCCCACAGAGAAAGTAGGTGGCATCTTTTTTTGCCTCAGAAAGCGTGTTGATTGCGCGGTGGGCGTATGCCTTGTCAATGCGACCATGTGCTGCTCCAGTATCATTACTCTTGCTAAAAACAAAATGTACTGAAAGCCGATCTTTGTAAGTCGCCTGAAGTTCAATTAGCGCGTTATAAAAAATGGTTTTTTCTGGAGATTTATTGCCATAAAACAGAATACATTTTTGATCTATTGATTCTTCTAAAGCAGTTTTCACAATGCTCATAATAGGCGTAATGCCGCTACCCGCCGCAAAAGCAACAATTGTTTTTGATAGATTTTTTTTTGGATCGTAAGTAAAACGCCCTTTTGGGGTGGCAACCTCAATAACATCCCCTTTTTTTAGCTTTTGATTGGCAAAATTTGAAAATAAGCCTTTTTCGATTTCTTTTACCGTGACTGTCAAATCTCCACTTTCAGGGCTTGTACTAATCGAGTAGTCTCTGCGAACAGCTTCCCCATCAATCTCAGCTTCTAAGGTTAAATATTGCCCAGCAATGAAGCGGTAATCCTTTATCAAATCATGAGGAACTTCAAAGCAGAGGCTAACGGCTTGAGTTGTCTCTCTAGCGATGTTTTTAATTTTTAACGAATTAAATGTAGCCATAGCATTTATTTAGGCAAAAATAATAAAGATACCTTTTACGAACCTGTTAAGAGACCGCTAAAATTTTAAC
Source organism: uncultured Flavobacteriaceae bacterium (assembly GCA_913031185.1). GTDB lineage: Bacteria > Bacteroidota > Bacteroidia > Flavobacteriales > Flavobacteriaceae > UBA3537. The sequence goes on from CAJWDI010000004.1 coordinate 43,239, forward strand.
TCCTATTGCATTCTCAAGACTTCAAAAGTGGTAAAATGGACCAAATCATTAGATTTGTTCAAAAAGATGAGTATTTTTACAAACTTTGCATACCAGATGCATCGTTTTTAAGTTATACAATACAAACCTAATTGCCATTGAGAAATATCTTCAGACATATCACAATTATTTTGTGTCTAATGCTTTTAACCACCAGCTGCTCCCGCAAGAAAGATCGTTTTTTGAATCGCAACTGGCATGCCTTAAACACCAAATATAACGTACTGTTCAATGGTGAGATGGCATTAATAGACGGTCTTAACGAGATTGAAACAAGTTACACAGACAGCTATTGGGACGTCCTTCCAGTTGAAAGGCTTAGCGTCAAAGAAACATTTGGGTTTGACGAAGAGAATCAAAGCCCAAATTTTGAACGGGCAGAGGAAAAAGCCGTTAAAGCGGTTCAAACCCATGGCATGAAGATTAAGGGTAAAGAGAAAAACACCCAAGTCGATGAGGCCTACATATTGCTTGGGAAGGCACGCTATTATAGTGGCCGATTTATTCCCGCCCTAGACGCGTTTAATTATGTGCTCTTTAAATATCCGAGCAGTAGCAACATCAATACGGCTAAAATTTGGCGCGCCAAAACAAACTTGAGGTTAGAAAATGAAAGCATTGCACTGGAGAATTTAAACCAAATATTAGCCAAAGACAATCTTTCAAATGAAAATCATGTAGAGGCTTTCTCCACACTAGCGCAGCTTTATATGAACCTAGAGGAGATAGACTCCGCATTGGTTCATTTAGAAAACGCATCTTTCATTACTAAAGACAAGGCTTATAAGGGGCGCCTGCACTTTATTCAAGGTCAACTGTACAATAAGAAAGGCTTAAGGGACAGTGCTCAAGCGGCGTTTCAGAAGGTCATAGACTTGAAAAGAACAGTGCCAAGAACATATAGAGTCAATGCGTTTTTAGAACAAATTTCAAATTTTGATTATGAGCGAGGAGACTTACCATCGTTAGACCTTTTCTTAGAGACATTGGTTCAGGATCGTGAGAACCGCCCCTATTTAGACCGCATTTACCATGTCATGGCGCAGCACTATTTAACCCTTGAAAAAGACTCTATAGCCACTGTATATTTTAATAAATCTTTGCGAAGAAAATCTAAAGATTCTTATTTGAACGCACTTAACTACCACACCATTGCAGATCTTAATTTTGAGGATTCCAATTATATTTTGGCAGGCGCATATTATGACAGCACCTTGACGCATTACAAAGAAAACAGCAAACCATACAGACTTGTAAAGAAGCGCCGTGACAACTTAGAAGATGTCATACTTTATGAGTCCATCGCAAAAGAAAATGACAGCATTCTCAAATTGGCGGCCATGCCCGCTGATGCCCTTGAGGCCTATTTTGAAGATCATATTTTGAGTCTCAAAGCGGAAGCAGAAAAAAGAGCGGCAGAAAAAGAAAGTACCCTTAATATAAGGTCAACAGCTTCAGCGACCAGCAGGGCAATGCCAAAGAACAAAAAAGACGGCGGCTTTTATTTTTATCAATCCACAACAGTGGCCTATGGCAAAGGGGAGTTTATAAGCCTTTGGGGTGCCCGTCCATTAGAGGACAATTGGCGCTGGTCAAACAAAACAATTGTAGACAACCCCAAAGACTCAAAAGCGCTTCAAAACGCATCGGATTCATCTCAAGCATCTCTGACTCCAGCCTTTTTTATAAACCAACTACCCAGCACGCCAAAAGCTTTAGACAGCATTTCCAAGGCCCGAAATTTTGCATACTATCAATTAGGGCTGATATATAAAAACAAATTTAAAGATTACCAACGGGCGCAAGAAAAACTGGAAGCCCTACTTAAACAAAGCCCTGAAGCGCGCTTGATTCTTCCAGCCAAATATAATTTGTATAAAGTTTATACACTTCACGAAAGACCTGAGCTCGCCAATGAGATCAAACAAACCATCATTAGAGACTACCCAAGCTCTCAGTATGCTCAAATTTTATTAAACCCATCCGTTATTTTGGAAGCGGATAGCCAAAGCCCCAAGGCGCGCTATAAAAATCTTTTTGAGGCTTTCAACGCCGCGAAATACCAAAAGGTTGTTGACGGTTGTAATTTAGAAATTGTCCGTTTTGAAGGCGAAGATATTGTTCCCAAGTTTGAGTTACTTAAAGCCAGCGCACTAGGTCGCCTTGAGGGGTTGTCGGCCTATACAGCCCGGCTTAATTATATTGCGTTGAATCACCCAAACAGCCAAGAGGGTAAACAAGCGCAGAACCTTTTGGATAACTTTATCAAAACAATTGAAAATAAAAATTTTCAAACGGCGACTTCCGGGAATAACTTTAAAACAATTTTTCAATTTTCTAACAAAGAGCCCGAAGCCATACAAGCGCTTAAGACAGCCCTCGAAACTGCGATTCAAGAAGAAGAAGTGTTTAATTTGAGCTTGTCAGAAGACGTTTATGATATAAATACTACATTTGTAGTTATTCACGGCTTAAAAAGCATGGGTGGTGCATTGGGATTTGCAGAGCTTTTAGACATTGAAACCTCAGAAATCACAGACAAACCGTTCTTTGCGATTTCAGCCACGAATTACAAAACGCTCCAGATTCATAAAAACCTAGAAAACTATTTGAAAGCGATTAAAAATTAAAGAGACGATGTTTACAGATTCAAAAAAAGCAAGATCACAGCAAGGCGGGTTATCCAAACAAAACATGATTGCCTATGGAACTATTTTTGAGGGCGATTTGAAAAGCGAAGGAGATTTCAGGATTGAAGGTACAATTAAAGGAACGCTCATCACTAAAGGAAAAGTCGTTGTTGGTAACTCCGGGCTGGTAGAGGGCAGTTTAAATTGTAATAATGCAGATGTTGAGGGTCAAATCAAAGGAAAGCTCGTTGTTTTAGAGACTCTTAGTTTGCGCGCATCCGCTCATGTAGATGGTGATGTTCAAACGGGTAAACTGGCTGTAGAACCTGGGGCTACATTCAATGCAAACTGTCAAATGAAAGATGCGGTTAAAGCGCTCAAAACCAATCCAACCCCAACATTAGAAACTGGTGCAAAATCAGAACAAACCGCTTAAAAATTTTGCAGAACTTTTCGCACTTGGCTTTCAGATGCTAGCCATCATTGGAGCCAGTACCTTTTTAGGCCTTAAGCTAGATGCTTTTTATTCAAACTCAGCCACAGACAGCTTTACTTTAGGGTGTACATTGATTGGGGTTGTTTTAGCCACAGCATATGTTGTTAGAATGATTCTCAAGCGCTCAAACAAGCCATACAACAACCCATAATGCAAGTATTCAAGAAAAGACAAGCTTTGTTTTTATTGCAGTTGACTCTTCTCACGCTGGCGTTGTTTGCTATCCACTCATACTTACACCACTATTTTTCAAACTCAAACGCGTTGTTTTTCCCGACTTGGCAGGTTTATGCCTTTCACGTTTTTGTAACCACAATTATTTATACCGCTATTAACTACAGGCATTCTTTTGTTCAAAAATCAATTTTCAATTTATTTATGGGCATGACTTTGCTTAAAATGATTTTGTCAATTTTATTTTTATTGCCTTTGTTTATGTCTGATTTTGAGTCAAAAAGAGCTGATGTATTTAACTTTTTTGCACCCTATTTTATTTTTCTTTTTTTTGAAATTCTTAGCCTAACAAAACTGCTAGAAAACCCAGAATAGCTCAATTTTTAACACCACCGCAAGCACAAGAATTTTTTTGAACAAACTTTATAAATTATCCCTAAAATTATGTTTGTCAATTCATATAATGTGTGTAAATTTGCAGCGTATTAAAAACGGGGTATTAGAAAGCCATAAATAATGAAACTAAGCAACTTAAAAAGCAAATTACTAATAATTTTATTTTTATTCTTTGGTTTTGTTGGCTTTGCGAAGGACGATAACGAAGCAGACCATGGTCAGGGAGAGTTTGACCCCAAAGAGATGATTCTTCACCACGTCAAGGATGCCTACGGGATGCACATTGCAACGCTTAACGCGCAAGATGAACACCCAACACACCTTTCAATTCCTCTACCCGTAATTGTTTACACCGACAAAGGCCTTACCGTTTTTTCATCTGCTGCTTTTCACCACGATTATCACGGCCATGAAATTGTAGAGAGAGATGCTCAGCGCTTTATCAACCTTCATGAAAAGGTGTATGTATTAGACCCTGAAGCTACCATGGTTAAATTGGACCAGGAGGGTCACCCTCTCAACGCACACCGGCCGAAATTCGACCTGTCCATTACACGAAACGTTTTTATGATGTGGGTGTCTATTGCACTGCTGCTTTTCATCTTTTTATCCGCTGCTCGACGCTATAAAAAAGAAGAAAACTACGTGCCGTCTGGGATTGCAAGTTTTGTAGAGCCTTTAATTGTTTTTGTCAGAGATGAAATCGGTAAACCGATGATTGGAGCACATAAGTATAAACCTTACATGCCCTATCTGTTAACCATCTTTTTTTTCATTTGGATCAATAATATTTTCGGATTGATTCCCATTTTAAATGGCGCCAATCTAAGCGGCAATATAGCCTTTACATTTACATTAGCAGTGCTCACTTTTATTATAACAACATTTAGTGGCAATAAAAACTATTGGAAGCATATTTTTTGGATGCCCGGAGTACCTGTGCCTATGAAAATATTTTTAATGCCCATTGAAATTATTGGCATGTTTGTCAAGCCCATATCTCTTATGATTCGTTTGTTTGCCAACATTACGGCAGGGCATGTTATCATTTTGGCATTAATGTCATTAATCTTTGTATTCAAGTCTGTTGCAATCGCACCAGTTTCTGTAGCATTCTCATTGTTTATTACAGTCATTGAGGTTATTGTAACCGCAATACAAGCATATATATTTACAATATTGTCAGCTCTATATTTTGGAATGGCAACAGAAGAAGAACATCATTAACTTAAATTATAAATTATGACTATTACAGGAATTGCAGCGATTGGAGCTGGATTGGCAGCTATTGGAGCAGGAATGGGCATCGGACGAATTGGCGGCTCCGCCATGGAAGCGATGGCGCGTCAGCCAGAAATGCACGGAAAGATTCAATCATCAGCATTAATTTTAGCGGCTTTTGTCGAAGCGGTAGCGCTCTTTGGAGTTGTTGTTGCGTTCTTACAAGGCTAAAAATATGAGCTACAGAAGTAACGGTTGGTTGCTTCTGTAGTTTTTAATTTAAGTTATTTAAATAAAACGCAAATGGATTTAATAACACCAGAGTTTGGACTTGTTTTTTGGACCTTAATAACATTTTTGGTCTTACTTTTTATATTAAAAAAATTCGCATGGAAGCCTATCTTAGGCGCTGTCAGTGAAAGAGAAGAAGGGATTAAAGACGCTTTGGCCTCCGCTGTAGAAGCGCGTAAAGAAATGGAAAATTTACAAGCGGATAACGAGCGTATTTTAAAGGAAGCTCGCGCTGAGCGGGAAGCCCTACTTAAAGAAGCAAGGGAGTTAAAAAGTAAGATGATTGACGATGCGAAGCAAGATGCCAAATCAGAGGCGAGTAAACTTGTCGCACAAGCTCAAGCAGCTATCGAAGCAGAGAAAAAAGCGGCGATCGCAGACTTAAAATCACAGGTTGCACAAATTTCTATCTCAATTGCAGAGAAAGTGGTCCGACAGGAATTATCAAACCTAGATAAACAAGAAAAATTGGTCGAATCCATGTTGGATGACGCGACCTTGAATTAAAGCAATATTATGTCAGGTACAAGAGCAGCCATTCGATACGCCAAAGCCATTTTAAGCGTGGCAACAGACAACCAAACGGCGGAAAAAATCCAATTAGAAATGGACGAAATTGCTCACACTATTGCCTCTAACGCTGCATTAAATGAGGCCTTAAAATCCCCGGTGGTAAAGCTCTCAGAAAAAGCAGCGGTCCTAGATAAAGTCTTTAACAACTTTAGTCCCGAACTCAAGTCTCTATTTCAAACCTTAGCACAAAACAAGCGGATTGATTTACTTGAGGAAATTTCTTTGCAGTATAAGCAGTTATATGACCAGCTCAACAACAAAGAAGTGGCGACGGTCACCACAGCAGTACCAATGACCTCGGCCATGGAAGCAAAGGTGATGGCAAAACTTAAAACTTTGTCAAGTAAAAAGATAAGCCTAAAGAAAACAGTAGATGAAACCATCCTTGGTGGATTTATTTTACGCGTTGGGGACCAGCAATACAATGCCAGTGTTTCCAATCAATTAAACGAATTAAAAAATAAAT
>CAJWDI010000005.1:0-48626 GCA_913031185.1 uncultured Flavobacteriaceae bacterium
AAAATAAAATAATACTTTGTCATTTCTCTCACTTTCTACAATAATACTACCAAAATTATTATAAAAAGTCAAGCACTAAATTTTACAAATGGATGTTTGGTCTCGGCGGCAATTGGCTTTTTAGATCATCGATTCTATTTTGAATTCCACTCACGGTAGTTTTCATCCAACCACAATCATGTGGTTGGATTTGTGCTTCGTACCATTCAATGGTTTCTTGTAATACTTGAATGTGTTGTTGTATTGTTAGTTTTTGTTTTTTCATATTTGTTATCTTCTTCGTATTTATCGTAACTAATTTTATATTTTGAATCACTTTTTAAAAATCGTTCAGATTTATTCCTTATCCATTGCACATTTTTTTTGACTACTTCTGCTGGATTTCCTGCAATCACACAATTTGTTTCTTCAAATCTTTTCGTGACTACTGATTTTATTGCGAGAATACAATCATTTGGAATTGTAACATTTTTTGTTATATAAACTGCTTCACCTACCCAAACATGATCACCAATAAAAACTCCATCAGATATGTCTGTGTATTCACCGGTCGTTGAGTCAAATATTAAATGAGGTCGGTCTCCAAGTCTTATTGTAATGTTATTAGAAAAAAGACAATCGTCACCCACATCTAGTTTATTTTCATGGTTATACAACAATAATTGTAAATTAGATTCACTCCAAAAATTTTTGCCAAAGTGAATTTTACAATTATTTGATACCAATGATTCTTTTACCCCAATCCTAATATCCAATGCCTTAGTGCAAAATATTGAATCAATTTTAATATGATTATTATTACCAAATATTTTAAGAGTTACGGTACTTGGAATTTCTACATCACCAATCTCAATTGTATTATTTTTACCATGCACAAATCCAGTTACATTTAAATTTTTTGGTATATCAAATTTATTATCTGGATCTATTTTTAATTCCGACATATATAATTACTTATCTGAATCTGACTTGCGTTCTACTACTTCGTCAATAAGACCATATTCTTTTGCTTCAAATGCAGTCATATAATAATCACGGTCTGTATCTTTTTCAATTTTTTTGTAAGATTGTCCACTTTGTTCTGCGAGAACTTCATTGAGTATTTTTCTCCAACGAATAATTTCTTTTGCGGAAATACTAATATCACTTGCTTGTCCTTGTGCTCCTCCACTTGGTTGGTGAATCATAACACGACTATTTGGAAGTGCAAATCGTTTACCCTTCGTTCCACTTGCAAGTAATACTGCTCCCATACTTGCGGCCATTCCGATGCAGTAAGTTGTAACGTCACATTCCATAAACTTCAAAGTATCATAAATTGCCATTCCATCAGAAACACTTCCTCCTGGTGAATTGATGTATACGTGAACATCTCTCTTGGGGTCTTCCATTTGCAAAAACAAAAGTTGAGCAATAATACTATTGGTTACATACGAATCAATTTGCGTTCCGATAAAAATAATTCTATCACGAAGCAACCGACTATAAATGTCCCAAGCACGTTCTTGTCTGCCTTCACGTTCATAAACATGAGGAAGTGGTAAATAAACATTGTTTTGAATTTCCATATGTTGAATATAATAAGTAACGAAACTTATTGTGTCAAATCAATTACAAAGGAAACAATTCAACTTTGATATTAACCTCAGTAACAGGTCGTCCTGCTACAATCATTTGCTGACTTTTATCAAAAAGGAAATTCTCAGGTGAATACAATTCTTCAACTTCCTGTTCTGTGAATGTATATTGACCACTACTTTGTTCAGTCATTGAACCTGCTAAATCTTTGAATGTGGTGTTCATGGCAATTAGACCATCGTATCCTGCTTCGGTCATTTGCATTTGATCAACTAAAGTTCCTGTTATACCTGCGAATGGATGGGTTGCATCGTCATCCATGTTATCTTTTCCATTAAATACGTAATTGCTCATAATTTTGTTCCCATTGATAATAGTCTTGTTTTTTTGATTGTCAAATTCAAACCACTTCCTGATACTACAACCATTTCGTCCTTGAATGATTTTATGGTTATTCTACCAAATCCTTTTAAATTGTATTTGTATCCGATTTTCACAATAACGAAGAAATCAATCGTTTGATTGAATTAACAATTCCGGTGAGTTGTAATGAACTCTCAGGTATCAATTCTTTGCCATATTCCATGCTTACAACATAATATGGTTGAACATTCGCAGTAATCATAGAATCAAGTTCTATGGCACTTACAGACCCTTTAATGCCATTGCTTGAGACGATGTCTCCGATATTAAACTTAGGAATCATTATTTGCCTTTATTTTTACAATCCAAGGAGCAAGAGCATTCCATTCAATTCTTTCGTAAATTGCAGTTTCTCTGTTTGCAACACCTTGGTTTTCTATTTTAGTTAGTTGATACATTCCACACTCAGGAACTTGTATTGTATCTGAAAAATTATGTGAGTTCATATTCTTAATTGTTGATTTCGTTGATTTGTTGAAGATGTCGTTTCAATGACACGTAAATTTCTTTGAATGTTCCGTTTTCTTTTTCCCAAAGAGATGCAATTTTATTCCGTACATATCGTCCACTTTGAACACTCTTGGTAATGTAAATTGAGATCAAACGATTTTTATCTGCTTCCGACAAATTCTCGTAGTGGGAAACAAACTCATCTCCCTTAAAAGCAGAAAGAAATTGTCCTGCTCCGTTTCCAATCTCCACCGAGTCGGGTTGTTCTGAAAAATTAAAGTGTGTGTAATATGACATTTATCAGTTCAATACCAATCTGCAAGTTGCACCTCTCCACATATGAAGTGCGGTAATTAGTCCTCTTGCTTCAAGACCACGAATAGCAGATACGTGAGTAATCCCACCATAACCACCTTCGGGATCAGGAGTTGCTTCCGTTCCCCACATAGTCGTGTGAAAGAAAGTTTCCTTTCCGTCACTATCAATTCCTGCGATGACCGACCTTTGATTCTCGGTCAACTTTTCAGTTGCGAATATTTCTTCTTTTCTTGTCATTTTATTATCCGTTTACAAATTCAAGTAAATTGGTAACCAAGTCACCTGGACTTTCTGCCCAAATGAACTTACCCTCATACATTACGGCATAAGGTTCAAATGAACCATCATCGTAATATCTTGCGTTATTTTGAACAAACTCAATTGCTTCGTTTTTTGTCATAATTTTAACTCTCTCTAATCTCACTCTCAATACAAGTATACTACCAAAATTATTATAAAAAGTCAAGCATTATTTTTATAAACAAATGACCTCTCCTTCGGGGAAAAGGAGAGGTCTACACGATATCTTCGTTTTGCGGACGATGCCGAATTGCTCCGACTAGGTTTTCACCACTCGACTTCTTTTGAATGAATGATTGATATACATGGTTTATATACTATGATATATTTCTGAATACATTGCAACAAAAAGTTATTAACGTTTGGAACTAAAGCAAAAAAAAGTGGCCATCCGAAAATGACCACTTTAGGGATGTCACGAATGACACGTTCCACCATTTACTTATCGTTTAACCGATTTCGTAAATTCTTCTTCTTACCAAATGGTGGTTGAGTAAGTGAACCATTTAAATGTCCATTTTTTCCGTTACTCATGCCAATATCTCTGAGATCAAAATGCACTTCATCTTCTTGCTCAGGTTCTTCCACAAAGTTGTCTTCGTACCAAGTTCCGTTTTGTCGTGCAATGAATTCTTCTACAATGTCTTCAATGCATACATCCCACTCTAGTTGCGTTTTTCGTTCGTTTTCAAATACAGAATCAAGTTCTTTCACCAGTTTATCGTCTAAATTAATATTCATGTTTTTTATTATCTCAATTATTTTAATCATCGTCAACATTAAATTCTGCTTGAAGTTCTTCGTGTGATGGTATATCTTCTCCGTCAAACAAAGCATCATAGTTTTCTTCCGGCACAACTTCGTTTACTTTCTCAGGAACAAACTGCTCAAGAGTTTTTCGTTGTGCTTCATTTTCTTTTGCTTTTGCTTGCATTTTGCTTTTTAAATCATCTTGATAATCAGATATAGTGTTTGAATACATTTTACCATCTTGTATTTTTTCCCATATTGTGTCTGGTTCAACTTTATCAGGCCATTGTGGAGTAATTAAATAAGAAATCACGTTTGGTGCAGGAGAATATGTCCATTGATATTCATAAAGCATTTTCTTTTCTGCTTCGGTTTCTGGTTGAAACAACAAATTGAATCCCCATCCTTTTCGTGGAAAATATCCTTCATCGTTTTTTTGACGAACCCACAAAATCAAATGACCTTTCCACCGACTTAACTTGGGATTAACCCATCGTTCATCACCGCACGATACACTAACACGATAAAGTTGATTCTCAATCAATTCTGAAAACTGAACATCACCAAATTCACCTTTGTGCATTCCAAATATTGCTTTCATATCAATCCCATATATTAACAACGTGTTGTTCGTTGTCAATAGTATGTTCTCCTTGATGTTCAGATTTTACTTTTGCATTTATTTCTGCCATATATGGATTATATTCTAAACCTATAATTTTGCCACTATGACGTGGTGTAGAATGCAGTCGGTTGACTTTATATGCTTTTGATGCCAAATAAAAATCCGCATCACTTTCAAAAATTTCCTTGGCAATCATATCTGCTTCCGCAGATGTTATGATTGCTCTGGTTTTGTTGGAAAATTCTTCGTGCAATTTTCGTTCAAGTGTTAATAGTTCTTTATCGTAACCGTCTGATTGCATTTTTACAAAATCTAACTGAATTTCTGATAGCGCATATCCGAAAAAGGAAGCATTACTACATATTGCCAACATTCCAGTTGATTTTCGTTTCTTAGAATTTATCGGCAAAATACTCAAATGCTTTAGTTCAAGTGCTTTGATTTTGTATGTTCTATTTTTGGCCTTTGGTGCTTTAAATGCCATTCGTAAACCAACAAAAGGTTTTTCAAGTTTTTTTAATTTTGTACGCATTTCCACACACAACAGTCGGTGTCTTTCACGCACATCTTTAATTATATCTTGAAATATGTTTGCTTTAGTTTCCAAATCCTTTTAAGGATAAACCAATTTTACTTTAAAATCAAGAACATTATTATGGATTCTGCGGAATTGTTACATAATCAGTTGTTGTATGTGTCGGTGTCGGTGATGATGTTGGAGTTGGAGTAGATGTTGGAGTTGGAGTTGGTGTTGGATCATCCTCCCATTCACAAGTTTCTTGATTGAATGTTTGTGTTCCTTCGTCATTATTTACACCATTTGTATATTTTTTGAGACGATTTGTAACCCATCCATCAGTTGGAAAATTACCTGGGTCTGTACCAAAACATCTACATTCCCATGTACAATCGTCATTTTGAATTTGAGCATGATTATCATTCGCACAATCACCGGCAGGTGGTGTTTCGTCACATCCACATTCTTGTGTACAATCATCATCATTTTTTATTATTATTTCAGGCGATGTACATTGTAAATCTGCTGGTACATGATCTACACATTCACAATTCCATTCGCAGTCTGTGTCATCCCAAACTGCTTGCTTGTTTGCTCCACAATCAGGTTGAGCAGGTGGATCAACACATTTACAATCTGACCATTCGCAATTTTGTTGCATTTGCTTTTGTTGATTACCAGGACATCCTGCTTTATCTGTTACAGTCGTATCACATGGTTCACAATCAGGAAATTCACAATTATTGTTAGCATCACGACTCAATTCTCGGCCATCAGCACAGGTTTTGACACCAACACCTTCGAACTGAGCATCAAGACATTCACACGGAACAACATCACAATTTGCATCTAAAGTTTCTTTATCATTTTTGTGATTTTCGGCTGGATTACAATTTTGTAGATTTGCTTCTTTACATTCTTTTTTAGTTTGACCACCTCCCGCGATAGTTTCATTACATCCAATATCTGGTGTTGTCCAGTTGCAGTTGTTATTAATATCTCTAAATGGTTTTCCTTGACAATTTGCAATAGCTGCGTCTATTAATGCCTGCGGCGGTTCATCGTCATTGCATTCACACAAACTGAAATCCCATGTACAACTATTAGCACGTCTGATTTCTCGTTTGATATTTTGAGATTTATAGTTTGCATTTCCTCCGTTAGCAACATTATTACAATTGGTGGTTTTTTTGTCACATTCGCAGTCTTCCCAATCACAATTATTGTTGATATCTCTGTAAATTCTACTTTTTCGTTTATGACCATTAGCACTTTCACATTGTACAGGTGCACCACCATTATCTAAAAATCCACCTAAACATTGATTGCAACTTGGATAGCAATTACCATTTGCATCAGGAGAAGCATATGGAGCAACTGATGTAACATAACCATTATTTGCATTAGGACAATCTTGATTTCCTAATCCTGCACATGGATTATCGTATGGAGTTGGTGTTTCGCAACAATCGCATCCACTTGTAGGATCAACTGATGTGTATTGATTAGAATTGCTATCAGTAGGATCATCGTTACATCCATTTGGATCATCGCATTGATAGTAATTTCCGTCACTTCCTTTTACAGTTTGACCTGACCCTACACTTGTTCCCGAAGTGTGTGAATCGCAACTTGAACAATCACAAAAATCTGAAGATGTAGGTGTCGGATCAGGTGAATGGGAAGAATCAGATGGTGTGTCAATTGTACTTCCGTCTGGATGTGTATTTACTAATGGGTCTACAGTTTCAAGTGAACCAAATCCGGCAATTTCATGCGTTTCTTGAATGTTTGTTCCTGCTGATAAAATTATATTTTGACCTATTTGAAATGATGATTGAATAGCAGGATCAATTGGTATTAAATTTGTTCCGGCAGCTGCTTCACCTGTTGTGGTTGTACTTGGAAGATATTTAATCAATGAAGCACCTACTCTTCCACTTGCTGTATTTTCAGAATCTGCGTTGTCACCAAAATAAACAAACAATGCTTTTTTATATGAAGTGTTTGTCATTGCAGGATCAAGATCTGCTTTGGCATTTTCAAAATTTGCATATAATTGCAAATATCCGTTGTTTGTAGTTTGACCTGTTGGTAATGTATCTGAATTATCTAATTCAAATGTTATTCCATCAAAAGTTATATTTTTTGAAAAAGAATATGTTTCATCAACGGCAGCGTCTGGCCAAAAAGCATGAGATAAATCAAATTGATCTTCATTGTCTTCACGTGCGTAAACGGTACTCCATGCTGACATATCACGGTCTTCAAAATTTCCGTCTGCGTGAGTTGGTTGTTTAAGATTTTTTATCTGAAGGATTTTTTCATCTTGATATATTCCTTCTGCCCAACGAAATTCAAGTTCTGCACCACCATCTCCGTCAGGATTTGATCCTCCCGTTGAATCTGACGAACAAACATTATAGATTACCGCTTTACCGACATTATTATCGATATTATTATTATTAGCAGGCAAACTTTTTTCACCTGCATTCTCATATCCAACTATTACAAAATCACCGGTTGCATTTATATCAATTCTGTATTTTCTGTAATCATTATTTATGAAAGAAAAATCTTCTTTTCGATCACCTACGATAAGGTCGGAACATTTTACCCACTCGGTATCAACAAAATTATATATTTCTACTTTTCCTTTATATTGATTGGGGTTTTCTCCTTGACCATTTTCAGTTTGATCCCACGCAGGTGATAATACTGCTAAACGATCTCCGGTATCATTTAGTCTAACATTTCTTCCAAAACGATCATTATCAAGATCACCCCACAATTGCTGACCTTTTTGTGTAAAAACACTTCCGTCAAAATCATAAACTTTTATTCTACCCGGTCTATCTGATTCAGCACGAAGTGAGCGTATGTCAGGAAATACAATTGTTGAACCATCTAAATTGAAATCAAACCAATTTATTTGCGAAAATGTATCATTTCCAATGGCCATTTCTGTTTTCCAGTCAAACATACCTTTTACAGTCCAGTCTTGGTTTTCGAGTCTGAGTATTTCAACTTTTTTATATTGTGGAAATTGCGCTTGATTATTAGAATGCATGAATCCCCAACCAATAGTATTTCCATCTCTACTCATTTTTATATTTGTACCAAGTTTTGTGCGATAAACACCTCCTTCACCGTATTTTGTATTACCAACTTGTGTCCAATTAGTATCATCAAAAGAAAATACTTTTATGGCACCTGCAAATCTCTTATCACCCAAGGCATCCCATTCTACTTGTTCAGAGTGATGTTTGGGCATTCCAACTGCAACTTTATTTAAATCACGATTCCAATCAAATTCAAAAACTTGTTGACTATCCCACACATTCGGTGATGTACCATAGAGATTGATCAATTGTTCAAATGTATATCCAAGAACTTGAGAATAATCAAGTGGATTACCGATTTGTTCCCAATCACCACTATTAGATAAATACTCAAAAATTCTAACCATTGGGTAAGTTGTTCCACCGTTTGTTGGATTATTTTGTGTTGCATTACCTCTCCAAAGAACACTGTCCCATTTTGCAATTATAATACGTGTTCCGTCTGCACTTATACCTGCTTGCTCTGTTACTGTCGAGGTGTCTTGGTCATATGAAATGTCAGTTCCAACTTGATTCCATGTTTGAGATTGTTTTTCATAAACTCGCAATCTAGCTACCTCTCTTTTACCAAATCCTTCAACATCTTGTGTTTCAATTGCACCGTATCCATCATTATTTCCGTCTTCCCACTTATGAAAACCAACCAAAACTCTGTTTCCAGCATCATTCATTCCCACAATTCTTCCTGTTTGTGTTACGTTGTTTGTTCCAACAATTTCAAATGGTGATCCCACCACAATTTCTGAAGTCGGTGTCTCAGTCGGTGTAGGAGTTGGATCTTGCTGACCAATTGGTGTCTGAGTTGGTGTGGGAGTTGCAACGACATTATTATTGCAATCAAACAACGCAGTTGGAGGAACAAAACATCCTGTGTAAACTGCTTTTTTGGAAATGCGTAGATCTTGTATACTACCATTAAAATGATGTCTAGAAGTCTGATACCAACTTTTTCCTATTGTAAGTGGTTGTGTGACACTCTGTATTGTGCCGTGTGATGTATATTCATTTTTTAAATCACCATCAACGAATGTGCGTAAAGTTCCGGATTGTTTTGAGATTGCCACGTGATACCAACGATTCAATGTTATTGGAGTTTCATGACTGAATATCTCCACCGATCCAATCCACTCAGCTGCTCCAACTAATTGATTGTGAAAAGAAAGACCACCGTTATTGCCATATATCATCCATCCCCATTGATCCGTTGAAGGGAAAAACCCATCACCATGTGAAACCACCACGGTACCAGTCTCACCAGTATCTAATTGTGTTTGTGTGTTGAAATTGATCCACAATTCCACAGTGAAATCCTCATTTCCACAACTTGGATCACCATTATTTACAAAATTAGTAGCACAATCGGGAGCAGATGATGGCGCCTCGGGAACTATAATTTCGAATGAAGCCTCAAGTTCCTCTGGGGTTCCTTCGCAAAGATAAGAACCATCAGCATCAGTAACATCATCAGGCGAAACACCACCATTATCCCCAATAACAGAACCATAAGCAGATACAGAAATTAAAGTCCCATCCCAGCCGTCATCGTATTGATCGTAACAATTTACGTAATATGTACCCGGTGCAATGTCAATATTTGTATTAATTAATCCACTTCCATTACATTGGGTTCCATCGCCTTGACCCCAAATCTGGGTACCGCCGCCGTCAATTTCTGTTGTGATACTTACCCATTTCTCACTTGCGTATGATCCACCAGAAGTAGTAATATTTATTGTGGATTGAGCGTAAGAAGTGAAGCAAAAAGCAAATAAAAAGAATATTAAAGTAATTTTTTTCATAGTTATATATTTTAGATAGTCTATAAAATTAGTTCATAATAACACCATATCATAAACATTGTACACATAATCGATAAAGTGTTTAATAAATACGTTAAAATGATAAACAAATTGTAATACTCAAGCTTGTAAAAATAAAATTGGCTGCAAGCCAAACAATTCATTATTAAAAAAAAGCAAAAAACTCCGCACTTGCGGAGTTTTATAAATAGAGTTTTTAGAAAATTTACTGCTTTAAAACCCGCACTGTTTCTGTTACATTTCCAACAGAAACTTGAACAAAATAAACACCCGTTTTCATTTCAGCCATATCAACCGTACAGTTTAAGCTGTCGGGAGTTTGACGTAAAACAACTTGACCCAACATGTTCAGTACAGTGACCTTATCAACATTTGTCTGTGCGTTAATTATTAAATGGTCCTTAACCGGATTGGGATTATAGGTAAATAAGGTTTCATATTCATGACTTGAATCTGATAAGGTATTACAAGTTATGATTGCTTCCCAACCATCACGTTGAACACTACCATCGGATGTAAAGTGAAAAGTTAAACATCCTGTTTCATGTGAAGAAGTAATTGTCATACCTTGTAAATCCCCAGAGCCAGCAGAGTCACTCTCATCATCTCTATCCCAACACCACTGTGTGTCACCACCTGGTGGGAGAATCATATAATCTTCAATTTCGTCATCAGGCGCGTCGTAAATTGTCAAACCGTCAAAACAACCATCACCATCATTTTCAAGAGAAAAAGAGGTAAAGTATACAGTCACAATTTCTCCTGGATTATCTGGACAAATTGTGTAAATTATATCTTCATCATCTGAGTAGGTTAAATTAGCGCCACCGGAGTCTACGAATATTCCATTTGAACATGTTGGATCTACGGCAATATAAGGAGTTATGAATATATAAGGTCCAGCCCACTCAGATAATCCATCTTCTTCACCGCAGTTGGATTGAACATAGAATTCATACAGAGTATCTCCAATTAAACCTTCAGCTAAATAGGGATTAGTGACTCCAATAGAAGTTGGTGTGCCTGTAGCGGATGCTCCTGAACTCACATTCACGATTTCTACGTTCCATAGCGTTGCGATTCCATTTTCAGTCCAATTTAATTCAGCAGATGTGGCAGTTATTGATTGTACAAAAAGTGAAGTTGGAGTTGGACATGACTCATCAGTCGTGAAATAATATTGTTCGGATGCATCAGAAATTTCGTCATTATCGCATTGCGAAATTACCACAAAGGAGTAATCGGTATTTTGAAGCAGGCCATCTGCTGTGTAAGGGTTATTAACTCCAGAAATAAGTTCTGAATCGCCAGAGCTTTGATTGATGATTTCGATATCCCATAATGTTGCTAATCCGTTTTCAGTCCAATTTAATTCAGCGGATGTGTCGGTTATTGACTGTACAAAAAGTGAAGTTGGAGTTGGACATGACTCTTCAGTTGTAAAATTGAACGGTTCGGATGAGTCAGAAATTTCGTCATTATCGCATTGAGAACTTACTGTATAAGAGTAATTGGTTTCTGGAATTAGTCCAACTGCCGTATAAGGTTTATTAACTCCATAAACAAGCTCTGAATCTCCAGTGTCTTGATTTATGATTTCGATATCCCATAATGTTGCTAATCCATTTTCAGTCCAATTTAGCTCAGCAGATGTCGCAGTTACTGACTGTACTGAAAGTGAAGTTGGGGACGGACATTCTGGTAATTCTTCAAATATCACATTATCAATCGCAAGATCACCTTGAAAAGTTCCTGCACTAGTTGCTCTAAAGGTAACTGTTATAATTTGTCCAACATAATCAGATAAACTCAAAAGCACTGGTTCCCATGGGGTTGTTTCAGAGTCTTGCTGTTGTCCACTTAAAGTCCATACATTATCAACACCATTTATCAATACATCCAATGTACCAATCACACTACCATACATGTGATAATCGAAACTAAGTCCGGGATTGGTCATGGCAGATAAGTCTATCTCAGGAGATACGAGTTCTGCAATGTCACCAGACGAACCACTTGAGGCCTCTGTGTAAAAATAATTACCTGAATTTATATTTGGACTTGGACCTGTGTTTCCTGATCCAGTGTCATACCCAGGTGCACATTCCCAAAAATAAGCACCACCAGTAGCTGTCCAACAATTTCCAGATTCAAAAGGCGATGCTGATGTAGTAAAAGATTCAAAACCTTCATAATATGGTGCAACAACTATTGCACAAAGAGTCGTAAATGTGTAGGGTCCAACCCAGCTTGAGACCCCGTCTTCGGCACCACAATTTGCTCTTACATAAAAATCATAGGGGGTTTCAGACTCAAGTTCGTCAGCAACGTAAGGGTTACTAATTTCACTTGCTGTAGGATCTCCACTGGGAGTAAAACCAGATGGTCCAAATTCAATGTCCCAGACTAATGCAGTTCCATTTTCAGTCCAACTTAAATCCGCTTTTGTTGCGGTGATGTTTGATGCCGTTAGTTGGGATGGATCTAAACATGCCGGCGGAGATGATGATCTTATTGTGGGTGAGGAAAAACAAAAACCCCACTCCCATCCACCAGGACTTAAGGCATCGTCATAAGAAATTCGATATTTAAATCCAGCCAATTGAGTGGTGGTAAAATCTGAAATATCAATTTGAGGAGTTTCATACTCAGAGCTTAATGAACAACTTTTGTAGTCTTCGTTATCTGAATTAGCTTCAAAAATTTCTAATACATTCCAGCTTTCAGAATCTGCATCAAATGTCTCAATTGCCAAATAATCAGATGAGTATACACGGTATATATATTCACCAAAAATATAAATGAAGTTTTCACCACCTTCTGCGGCTGATGTAAGATCAATTACTGGAGAGGTCAATTGTAAGTCATCACTAGTTGATGCATTTCCTGCAGCATCATCATCCCATAAAAATGTAAAACCTTCCTCAGTTGGGTTAGATACCAGTCCGGTTTGTTCGTTGTACGTGCCTGTTAAAACCCAATCTGAATTAGGCCAATTTGCAGATTGATCAAGTATTTGTGCAAAAGCATTTGAAATAAAAGAGAATGCAATTAACGAGAGAGTAATTTTTTTCATAATGATGGCTTGTATTAATTGTTTTTTAAAATTAAACCATATAATGTCAAAATTAGATATATATTTATAGAAAATCGATAAAGTGTTTAAAAAATAGGATGAAACGTTAATCAAAATATCATTTTGATTAACAATATCTATGGAATCAGCGATTGGAATATTCAAACTGTGTTTTGATGGGAACATCATACAAGGATTCCAACTCACCAATGTTTTTCTTGTAAAATTTTGTTTCTGGTGGGATACTCACGTTTTTCCAAAAGTCGTGGTCGTATGGAATCTTATATAAAGTCATATCCTTTTGTTCAAATTCCCCTTGAAATTTAATTTTACTCTCACCATTATCAAGGTCCAATACGAAGATTTCATGACGATAAGAAATGGGGATATAGTTGCGTTCTTTTTCTCCGGCCTGCCGCATGGCGCGTGCAACGTGATCGGGAGTTCGAACCGCTCCCTCCCATTGACGTTTATGATAACTCAAATATAATTTACCTCGGTTGTTATTTTTGTAAATCCAAAGGGCTGTCAGGCTCTTACCAATTTTCATAGCGGTTGAGTTTTTCTCAATTTTATATATTTTTAGGGTGTCAAAACCAATATAAAATGTAATGTAATTTCCATTGGGCTTAGTGCCTTGTAAAACAATAACATCCTCATTTGCATAAAAAGTATCGTCTATTTTTTTCCAAGAGTATGTAGACATTGGAGGACCATTTCGCAACGGGTTATTGTGCTCCATATATTTGATGGCATGTCGGTCCTGCTCATTTCTTATGAAACGATAGTCGGAAGAGTTGCGGCTATGTTGGACATCAAAATCCATTAAATAAGAAGAAGGACCCCGGTCTAAAACATCCATATACTGCTCAATAAAATAACGACAAATGTTATCTTCTACAGACCAACGTCTGTACAAAAGACCTAGTTTATGCTTTTTACTTATGGTGTTTTCTTTTAATTTCTTGACTGCCTTTTTGACAATGTCCTTGGGGTTTTCAATGGAAACCTCCCCTAACTCTGTAATCATTTCTTTTAAAACAAAGGTTTTATCTGTTAAAGCTATAAAATCCTGTACTGTTATTTCAAGTGATTGAAATCCTATTGAAGAAATTTCTATGGTATCTGACAATTCATCATTGGTGACGATAAATTTAAATCCACCGTCTTCTGTTGAGCTGGTGCCAATATTCTTTGCAACAATACCGACTGAGGCGTATGGAACGGGGTAATTGTATTCGTCGTACACCACCCCTTCAATAGTGATATAACTTTGTGCCATCATAAATGCTGATTGTAAAAACACAAGGCATATGAATAGAGTTTTGCAAAAATATAACAATTGTTTCATCACTTAAAATCGTTTTAAAAAATCCCAAATTCTATGAAAAAATAAAGGGTCATTTGGCGCATTTAAATTGTGACCCCCATTTTCAATACTATGAAATTTTATTTCTTTTCCAGAATCACAGTCTATGTATGTAAGAATCTGATCTGCACCCATCATCTCTATAACTGGCTCTGTATTACAATGAAAAGCATTGGCCCATGTCAAAGCACTTTCATGAGCACCTAAAAAATGATGACCCATAAAAGCCATACCCCCTTCATAAGGTATGGTATTATCTGCAGCACCGCATATTTGAAGTACAGAAACAGCTGCGGTTGAGCTGTCTGGTAGGGTCCCAACCATCAATTGGCTGGCTAGGGCCGCAACGGCTGTAAAATGAGGCGTTTCAATGGCCAATTTATTAATCATCGCGGATCCGTTTGAACTACCAATGCCATAGACTCTGGAGGCATCAAAAAAGGAATAAGTTTCAAGTTGCGCCATGATTTGATTGAAAAAATCTACATCATCCGCGGTGGAAGCCTCTCGCCCAAGATTCCATGAATTCAAGTACCCCTGAGGATAAACTCCAATAAATTCACCATTATCAACGAAGTGCGAAAAACGAGAAATCCACCCGTCATTTTGGCCACCGTTACCATGAAAAGCAATCACAACGGGATAGGTCTGAGTGTTATCAAAACTTTCCGGTAAGTGCAGCAGCACCTCGCGACTGACATTGGAACCGTCAATATTTTGTGAAATGTAAAAAACTTCCTCCTGAACCACAACTATGGGGTCGGGGTCGTTTGGCGGAGAATTATCATAAGAACTATTGTCTGATCTGCTGCAATTCAAACAGAAAAGATAAAAAATAACTAGAGGATATACCTTCATTTTTAAATTGGTTAATTTTTTAAAAAAACATTAGCCCGTAAAGTAACATAAAATTCCGACAACAAGAAAAACCAAAACAACTGAAAGCACCACATCAATGGTGTCATAACTGTTTTTATGCGCTTGTTTTTGTTCGTCCGTAAGCGTGCCAAAAGACAAACCAACAATGGTTTTATAATCGGGCGCAGTGGTCAATAAACTTATGGACACACATAAAATTACAGAAAAAATAAACATAAAAATAGCCATATGGGAAAAGTTGATGGTTGCAAAGTCATACAAAGCGTGGGCAACTGTTTCACCTGAAGCGATTTGTGGCTGAAAATATAGCTCTGACCCTAAACGCATAACCAAAAGAAAAAATCCTGCCAATAATGTTGTTATGGCTGCTGTGGAGTTGACGCGTTTCCAAATAATACCCAACAAAAAAACTGCGGTTACAGGCGGTGCAATATAAGATTGTACATTTTGCAGATATTGATACATGACCCCACCGCCTATTTTTTCCATAATTGGAATCCAAATAATGCCTAAAATCACAATAAATCCTGTGGCTATTTTACCTATTTGGAGCAAGGATTTTTCGGACTTATCTGGATGTAGTTTTTTGTAGATGTCAATGGTAAAAATGGTAGAGCATGAATTGAAAACAGAAGCTAAGGAACTCATTAGCGCTGCCATCAACCCACCTGCGACCAACCCTTTCAATCCGACGGGTAAGAGCGTTTTGACAAGCATCGGAAAGGCGCGGTCCGCTTTTTCAACAAAGAAAATATCAGGGTTTTGGATCGACAATGCATAAGCAATGATGCCAGGTAATAAGAAGATTAAAATTGGTAACAGTTTTAAATAAGCGCCAAAAATAGCACCGCGACGGCCAATTTTTATGTTATTGGCAGCCAAAGTTCGCTGCACAATATATTGATCTGTACACCAATACCAAATTCCAACAATTGTGCCCCCTATGAGCAACCCTGTCCATGGAAACTGCGGATCCGACATGGGACGCCACATATTAAAATGGTCTGGACTGACGGCTGTAACAGTTTCTCGCAACTGAGACCACCCCCCTACTTCATGTAATCCCAGATAAGTGATGATGACAGCGCCTAAAATTAAAACAATGGTTTGAAGTGTTTCGGTGTATATAACGGCTTTCATCCCCCCAATAACTGTGTAAATACCAGTAAAAATTACAATACCAATGGCACCATACCAAAATGGGATTCCCAATAATTCAGATACAACAATACCACCGGCATAAATGGTCACAGAAACCTTTGTGAGTACGTAGGCAACCAAAGAGAAAAGAGATAAAAACCAGCGCGAGCGGCTGTCAAATCGTTTTTCTAAAAATTCTGGCATTGTAAAGGCCCCACTTCTTATGTAAAATGGTAGAAACAACCAGCCTAACAATAAAACAATCCAGGCGTGAAGCTCATAATGAGCCATCGGGGTTCCAGATTCAAATCCAGTCCCTGCAAGACCAACAACGTGTTCTGATCCTATGTTGGACGCAAAAATAGAGGCGCCTATAACAAACCAGCCCACATTTCGGCCAGCTAAAAAGTAATCTTCAGTATTGTTGTTTTTTTGAATTACAACCCATACCGCAACAGCGACCAATGCTAAAAAATAAATGGCCAGGACAATCCAGTCAAACCCTTCTAAAACAGAAGTTGCTGCTACAAGTAATTGGTTCATAAAAAATATATTTTGGTTGGTTTGCTTTTAAATATATTGATTAATGATATTTTCAAATAATTCTTGTTTTCCACTTTGTGCATCTAATTCCCCATTTTCAAGGGCAATTTGATACAAATCTTGTAGTTGTAAAGTACCGGATTCAAACGACGCACCTTTACCTGAATCAAAGGATGCGTAACGCTGTTTTCGTAATTTTTTATAGGGAGAAGATGTCATTATTTTGTCGGCCGTGATTAGGGCACGTGCAAAAGTATCGGCACCACCAATGTGGGCTAAAAATACGTCTTCTAAATCCGTGGAGTTTCTTCTAATTTTAGCATCAAAATTAATACCTCCACCTTGCAAGCCACCAGCTTGAAGAAAAACCAACATAGCCTCAGTGGTTTCCTGTATATTGTTGGGGAATTGATCGGTATCCCAACCGTTTTGATAATCGCCCCTATTGGCATCAATACTACCCAACATATTGGCCTTGGCTGCTACAGCCAATTCGTGCTGCATGGTGTGTTGTGCCAAGGTCGCGTGATTGACTTCAATGTTTAATTTAAAGTCTTTATCTAGAGCATATTCTTTTAAGAATCCAATGGCAGTGGCCGAATCAAAATCGTACTGATGTTTCATGGGCTCCATCGGTTTTGGTTCGATGAAAAAGGTGCCTTTAAAGCCTTGCGCTCTAGCGTAATCCCTTGCCATGGTTAAAAATTGACCCATGTGATCAAGTTCACGTCCCATATCGGTATTTAAAAGTGACATATAACCTTCTCGGCCACCCCAGAATACATAGTTTTCTCCGTCCAGCGCCATGGTTGCATCTAGGGCCAATTTCACCTGTGCACCGGCACGTGCGACAACATCAAAATTTGGATTGGTAGCGGCGCCGTTCATAAAACGTGGATTTGAAAAACAATTAGACGTTCCCCATAAAAGTTTAACCCCAGAATCCTTTTGTTTTTGCTTCAAGTAATCAACAATCGCAGAAAGACGTGCTTCTGAAGCTGCCAAAGTTGGTCCTTCAGCAATCAAATCGTAGTCGTGAAAACAGAAATAATCGAAGCCCATTTTGGTGATAAACTCAAAAGCAGCATCGGCTTTATCTTTGGCCGCTTGAATGGGGTCTGAAGATTGATCCCATGGGAAATTTTGAGTCCCAGGACCAAAAGGATCAGAACCTTGTCCACAGAAAGTATGCCAATAGGCGATGGCGAATTTAAAATGTTCACGCATGGTTTTACCGGCTACGACACGTGTAGGGTCATAATATTTAAAAGCGAGTGGATTGTCTGAATCTTTACCTTCATATTGAATGGCGTTAATGCCCTTGTAGTATTCTTTATTTCCTGTAAGTATCATTATTTAATTTTTGATTTGTTTTTCTAATTCTGTTTTCCAGTTTTGGTAAGCTTTGAGATACGGGGTCTTATTTTCGATAGGTTTAAACGTCATCACGTGGTCATTTTTGGTAATATTTTTCCCAAAACGTTCAAAATCTTTATCGGTCAGTCCTGCAGCTCTTGCAGCACCAATGGCACCTGTGGTATTGTAAATTTCAATTTCATAACCAATAAGCGTAGCTAAAGTTTTAGCGAAAATCTCGGATCTAAAAAGATTGTCATTACCCGCCCGAATGACCTTAATGGTTGCATTGTCATTTTTAAGAATTTCCATCCCGTAAACAAATGAAAAGGCAATCCCTTCTAAAGCGGCTCTGTATAGATGGGCTTTTGAATGTTGATTTAAATTGATATTACAAAATTGCGTACCAACATTGGTATTGTCCAACATGCGTTCGGCACCATTACCAAAGGGTAAAATCACCAAACCTTCAGAACCAATGGCAATTTTGGAAGCTTTTCGATTCATGGTTTCATATGATTCTGCAGAACTTTGATTGCGCAGCCAACGGTACATGATTCCTGCCCCATTGATGCACAACAGCTTTCCGATGGTTGGATTTTCAGCTGAATAATTTACATGCGCAAAATGGTTGATACGACTTGCTTCATTAGAATTTTTATTATCAGTCACCGCATATATTACGCCTGAGGTTCCGCCAGTTGCAGCAACTTCTCCACTATTAAATACGTTTAATGATAGAGCGTTATTGGGCTGGTCGCCTGCGCGGTAGGTAATGGGAATGCCTTCAGGTAGTCCAGTTTCTTCTGCTGCTTTTTTTGAGATGTAAGCTTGAGGTGTAAAATTTTCTACAACATCAGGCACCAAATCGTGAGAAAATTCAAAATAATCCAGTAACCAACTGGCAACGGAATCCGATTCATAATCCCAGAAAATACCTTCTGACAAGCCGTTGTTTGTAGTTGAAATGGTTCCTGTTAATTTTAGAGCTATAAAATCCCCTGGCAGCATAAACTTATGAATCTTTTGATACAACTCAGGTTCATTGTCTTTGACCCATTTGAGCTTGGAGGCCGTAAAATTGGCGGGGGAATTTAAAAGGGAAGCACAGCGTTCTTTGGTTAAATCTTTAAAGGCTTGTTTACCAATATCCACAGCGCGACTGTCACACCAAATGATGGAATTCCTCAGCGGTTCGCCATTGGCATCGACAACCACCAAACCGTGCATTTGATAAGAAATCCCAACAGCTTCAATATTTGAAGAATCGATCTTTGATTCTTGTAAGATGCGCTTTGTACCTGTACACACAAATTTCCACCAATCGTTAGGGTCTTGTTCGGCCCAATCAATTTGCTCAGAAAGAATAGACATTTCGTTTTTGGGCTCGTGAAGACTTAAAATATTTTCACCGCTAGCTGCATCCACTAAAGCCACTTTAACGGAAGAACTTCCCAAATCGAATCCTATGTAATATTTTGTATGCATAAATTGGTGCTATCTGGAATTCAAAAATATTCTAAATATGAGTTGGCAGGTGATACATATGAAGCAAATGCTAATAGAATTGAAGCCAATATATATCGTCACCAAACATCGATAGAAAATTAGATGAAATTTAAAGTTTTAAAAGATTTTTTCAATATTTTTGAATGACTGGCATCCAACCATTGATCTAGGAGCGTCGCATAAACAGATCTGAAATCAACCGTATACTTCAAATCGCCATTCCCATCTAAGTTACTTAAATCGGGGCTGGAATTGTAAAAACCAGGTTTTCTGAGATTTTTACCTATAATAAAAAGGTTGCTTGCAGCCCCGTGGTCTGTGCCAGCGGCTGCATTTTGCTGGACACGCCTTCCAAATTCTGAAAATGTAACAACTAGGGTGTCTTTGAAGCTATCTGAGGCCTCTAGATCATTTACAAATACATCCATGGCCTGGGCATAGGTTTTTAGCAATCGTGCCTGTCTGTTAGATTGGTAAGCATGGGTATCGAAACCTCCCATTGAAACATAATAAACCTTGGTCTCTAGGCCCGAGTTAATAAACTCCGCAGTGGTTTTTAATTGTTTTGCAAAAGCATTATTTGGGTATGTCTTTGTACTTTTTGAAGTTTTAGAGGTTTCATAAATATACTTGGCAGAAGATTTTGCACTCACCATTGTTTTGTACAAATAGCCTAAGTTGTGTTCACTCAAATGCGATGCTGTTTGCGTCTCTAAAACTTTACCAAAGAAAGGCGTTTTGGTATTGTTAAACATTTTTTTAGCGTCTCTTGTCGCGATACCATTCATTGTTTCACCTTTCATAATTAGCGACAGAGAGTCGTCTACCTCAATACCACTGTGCGGATTTTTACCGTATTGGTCGATGTATCTGCCCATCCATCCAGTGTCCAGATACTCAGAAGAACTACTGGCTGTTTGCCAAATATCTGTTGACCTAAAATGGGATCTGTTTGGATTGGGATATCCAACATTATTGATGATTGATAAATAGCCTTTGTCGTAAAGCAATTTTAAAGGGCCCAAATTTTCATTGAAACCCAATTCCCCATTCACATCAATCAATTTATTTTTAGGAATTGAAATGCTGGGTCTGTGTTTGTAGTACAAATCATTTCTGTATGGAATAATGGTATTCAAGCCGTCATTACCACCTGATAATTGGATGAGTACTAATTTCTTATGGCCAAGTGATACCGGATCCAAACCTTCAAAAGCTTTCATGAAATTAGGAACCATTAGCAAGCTACTGGCAAGGGAACTTTTAGTTAAAAAATCTCTTCTTTTCATAATCTACGATTTAACACAATTGATATTCCGGAATGGACATCAATTGAATACAATATTGATAGGCGTTTTGATTTTGGTAAATTTTTAGCATCTCTTTGGTATCTTGATCTAGCTTTGGAAGTACCAAAACAGCTTTTAATTCTTTTTTGGTAATTTTAGAATAATGGGTTTCAAAATAAGTACGGGCTTGATCTGAGACTTTAAAATTTTGATTCTTTTGATTGTAGAAATCACTGAAATCATCTTCAAATTCTCCCTTTGAGTTAAGGCTTATATTGGCATTATTCAAAAGTACTGAAGGAAGTTTCAATCTAAACATTAAGGAGTTTGAATCAATCCAATAACGGTCCCCTTTCCAGCCAGAAACATTGACAGGGTACAAAAGAATTTGTCCCATCATTTTTTGAAGGTAGGTGACTTGACGCTGTTTTCTAAAAACAGAGGGGACAATTTTATGAATGCCCACCATCAATTCTACTGGGGATTTAATTTTAACGCCAATATTATTTTCGTTGTAAAACCAATCGGACATAAAAAGATGTCGCATCAGTTTTTTAATGTTGTAATCTTTGTAAAACAAATCTGTGAGTTCATCCAAATGAGAAGCATCTATGTTTGGATTAACAAAATAGGTGTATATTTTTCTACAAATAAACTCGGCACATTGGCGCTGTTTAAGAATGATATCGACAACATCATCACCGTCTAAATTACCAGTAATACCTAAAAATGTTTTGGAGTTTTCATCGTGTTTATTGGCCCTTAAAATAAAATCCCCATTGGCTTTGAAATTCCACCCAGTAAAGGCCCTTGCAGCTTCCTTGATGTCTTGCTCTGAATAATTTCCCAAGCCCAAAGTGAAAAGCTCTAACAACTCACGCGCAAAATTCTCATTGGGCTTGAGCTTTACATTGCGGTTATTGTTGAGATATTTAAGCATAGATGGCGTTCTTGCAACAGCTTTCACGAAGGCTCCAAAATCACCCAAAGCATGGGTACGTAGGGTATTGTTAAATTGAATAGCATGAAGAATGTGGTTGTCTCTACAGACAAAGACATTGGCCCAAAAAAGGGTCATTTTTTCTCTTAAAACACATTCGGAGCTGGCAATTTTTTTTAACCATTCAAAGTTCAATTGACGCACCATTCTTTGGCTCTTTTGTCTCAACTTTGTGGCAGCTTCATCCCCGTGTATTTCTTTATACTTTTTATAGGGCGTTTTAAGAAATTTATCAAATTCTGATAAATCAAGTTGAATGGGTTCAATTTGTTTTGAAATTTCAAAAATTGAATTGACATTCTTTGTCTTATTCAAAAGTTTAGCCGATTTTAAAGAAGATGGTGTAATTCCAAATCCGCTACGCCAATGTAAATGTATGAGATGTCTATCTTTCATTATTTAATAATCATAATAAATTATGATAAGTATTCCCCAATATAAGTTTAAATTATAAAAACTAAAAATGAAAAATACAATTAATAAGGATCTAATGTAATAATGGTGCCGTCCGCTCGGTATTTTATTTCGGCTACTTTTACACACCTTAAATGAGTAACGCCTTTTGAGAGCGAAGAATCATGGTAAAACAAATAAGTTTTTCCCTCAATCTCACATACAGAATGGTGGGAAGTCCAACCTACAACAGGGTTTAGAATTCGACCCTTGTAGGTGAACGGCCCATAAGGACTGTCTCCGATGCCGTAACATATAAAGTGAGTATCTCCAGTGGAGTATGAAAAATAATATTTCCCATTGTGTTTGTGCAGCCATGCGGCTTCAAAAAAGCGGCGGTCATTGTCACCTGAGCGTAAGAGATCTCCATTTTCATCAAGAATTTCTAATGCCTTGGGCGTTTCGTCAAATTCCAATAAATCATCTGTCATTTTAGCAACCAATGGCAACAAAGCTGGTTCATCATCTGCCGGAAGGAATGCGGTAGGGCTTTCCGGTTGATTGTTGTTAAAGACACCGGTTCTCCAACGTTGTAATTGGCCACCCCAAAGGCCTCCAAAATACATATAATAGGCACCGTCGTCATCTTTAAAAACGGCGGGGTCTATAGAAAAACTGCCCTTTATCGCTTTTGGCTCTGCTTTGAATGGGCCTGTTGGAGAGTCGCTAATAGCTACACCAATTCGAAAAATACCTTTATAATCCTTAGCTGGAAAGAAAAGATAAAATTTTCCATCTTTTTCATTGGCATCAGGCGCCCACATTTGCTGTTGTGCCCAAGGCACATCATCCACATGCAGAGCCACACCGTTGTCTACGGCTTTACTGTCAATGCTATCCATAGAAATGACATGGTAATCCTCCATCGCAAAATGGCTCCCTAAATCGTCAAAAGCCTCACCGGCATCAATATCATGTGATGGATATATGTATATTTTACCATTGAAATAATGGGCAGACGGGTCTGCAGTATAAATATGAGTTACCAAAGGCGCAGACAATGCCTTTTTATCCAATGCATCAAAATCTATATGGTCAATATTATCTTCAGGCATAGCAGTTAGTTGTTTCGTCTTTGTTTTAAATCTAATTCTATTTGTGTTTCCATGGTTTTATTAATTTCATAGAAAAATAATAAGCCTACACCTAATAAAAACGGAATGGCAGGAAAAATACTCACCAATAATTTTGTGCCAAGAATGGCTTCGGATGCTTGTCCCGAAAGACTATTGGCGTCGTAGCCATAATAATCCAAAATTTTAGTGACCAAAGAACTCCCGATGGTGAGGCCCAGTTTTAAACCGACCATCATGGCCGAAAATATGATCGCAGTTGCTCTGCGGTTATTTTTCCATTCGGAGTAATCTGCTACATCGGCAATCATCGCCCACAACAACGGAATGGTGATGCCATAGAAAAATCCATGCAATATTTGAGCTCCAAAAATGAGTTCAATTGCTGAAGACTCAAAAAAGTTAAACGCAATAATAAATAAGGTCGCAATGAGTAAAAATAAACCGAAAACATTGCGTTTTCCGTATTTGTCAGCCAAGGTCTTAGACAAGCCAATCCCGATTATCATAAAGATGATACCGCCCGCATTAAATAAACCAAAGCCAGCAGAAACTGGATCGTTCCCAAAGAAGTTAATTCCAATGCTAGATAAAAATTCTAATACAGGATTGATAAAACTTGTCAATCTCGAGGCATCAATAAAGTTTTCAAAATAATACACATAGCTACCCCCTTTCATGGCCAATGACACAAAAGTTAGGGTGGTTAAAACCAACATAATAATCCAGGGTTTATTTTTTACCAAGTCCGATAAATCTTCCCATATAGTAGACTTTTGCGCTTCTGTTGGTACCACGCGTTCTTTAGTGGTTAAAAAAGTAATCAATAACATAATAGTTCCTATAACAGCCAACCATGTCATTACAATTTCAATTCCAACGGCTTTATCGCCTTCACCAGCATAGATGATAATTGGCAACATAAAAACTTGGACAAAAAATTGGGCAAACATCACCGCCACAAAGCGGTATGATGAAATGCTATTGCGTTCTTTCATACTTCCCGTAATAACCCCACTGAGCGCAGAATATGGCAAGTTACTAGCAGCATACAATAAAAGCAGTAAAGTGTAGGTAATAACTGCGTAAATCACCTTGCCTTTGTAACTAAAATCTGGGGTGCTAAAGGCCAAGACAGAAATAATTCCTAAAGGTACAGCCGTCCAAAGAATCCAAGGCCGAAACTTTCCCCATTTAGAATTTGTTCGGTCGGCGATGGCACCTACTATGGGATTGAATCCAAAAGCGGCGACGGTTCCTACAATAAACATGATGGCCGTTGCATCATTGGCATCTAACTTGTAGATGTCTGTATAAAAATAGGCCAAATAAGTCATTAGAGTTTGAAAGACCAAATTGGCAGCCAAGTCTCCAAGACTGTAGCCGATTTTTTCAATAATGGATAATTTATCGGAAGTTGATTTCATAACTAAATTTTTGATGGTTTATGGCTTTGTGTTAACGCCTAAGAGACGTGCATAAGCTACTTTTGGTTGGTAATCTCTATCAAATAAAAGCGGATAGTTTGTGCGCCCTTTTATAGGCCAATCGTTGAGCCAAGAATGTTTGTCCATTACCCCCCAAAAGGTAACTCTATTAATTTTATCACTGTGTTTGACAAAAAGATTAAAAATGTCATGGTAACGCTTTGCTAATTTTTCTTGAACAGCATCCGGCAGTCCATTCGAGTATGGATTCATTTTTGGATCGCCTTCAAACTTTGAGAAATTTTGCGTCACCTCGGCGCCAACCATTTCCCAAGGATTGGGAAGCACAGAGATGTCAAGTTCTGTAAAAGACACATAAACTCCTGCAGCATGTACATCCAAAATAATTTGTTCTATTTCTTCCAAACTTGGAGATTTTAAATCCCAATGGGCTTGTACTCCAACTCCATTAATCTTGGTGCCATTGGCTTTAAATTTTTTAACCATTTCAAGAACTGCAGCTCTCTTTTTTGGTTTGTAAAGATTGTAATCATTGTAAATTAAATCTACATCTGGATCTACTTTCTCCGTCTTTCTAAAAACCTCCTCAATGTAATTTTCACCCATATTTTTATAAAAAACAGACGCTCTCAAACTTCCATCCTCTTCAAAAGCTTCATTGACGACATCCCAAGCATCAATTTTACCCTTATAGCGAGATACTAATGTATTGATATGGTTGTCCACATGTGCTCTGGTCTCAGCACTGTTGTCAAGATTTTGCATGAAATCTGCAAGCTGAGCATGCCAAACCAGGGCATGTCCCACAATGTACATGTTATTTTTGAGACCCATTTCAACATACTTATCTGCTGCTTTAAAATTAAATTGGTTGGGCTTGGGTTGAATAAACATCCATTTTAAAGAGTTCTCTGGTGTAATTGTATTGAATTCACGATTTACAATTGTAGCGGATTTTGGATCTAAACCAAGAATCGTGTTTTCGTTAATGGCCGCTCCCATATAAAATAAATCTTTAAAATGTGCGCCTAATGACAACTTACTGGAGGATTCAGAAACAAATTTATTGGCAAAACTGATAAAACAAACAAGACCACAAGTAAGTATTAGAAATATTGGTTTTTTTAATTTTTTCATCATTTTCTTTTGAATATTGTTACTCTTAATGTTTCAAAAATTTAAGGGTTTGGAAACTATTGGTATGTGTATTGCGAATTTTTACCAAATAAATCCCTGTACTCAGAGTCGAAACGTCCAAGGTTAACGTTTTATTTCGTGTGTTTTCTTGATTGGAAAGTTGGTAATATTTCCCTAATAAATCCATAACCTCAATTTGGTCACCGGCATTGTATTTTGAAATTGTTATTTGGTTTTTAGCGGGGTTGGGGTAAAGAAAGATCTGGCCATAACGAGTATCATAATCCCAAACTCCGGCAGTTGTGTTTATAAACTCATAGGCACCAATGTCAACCACATCATCGCCGTCAATATTAGAAAAATCGACCTCAGCAGATCCTTGAGGTACCAAAGTAAAATCATCTATGTAAAAATCACTAACAACTCCATCTCCAATATTAGGTCCTTTGACATATGCAAACATGGGGTCATTTGATGGATATGTGAAATTCCCGGTCAACAGCGTCCAACCCTGGTCATTTACAGCAGTACTGGTTGTTACAGAGGTGTATGTATTTAAAGCAGTATTCTTGACGGTTATTTGTGCATTTCCAGCACCGCCACTGGCTAATTTCACCCAGACATAAAACGTATAGGTTTCACCAACATCCAAAAGATTATCCAATGCCAATTTAGGGCTGTGCCAGTTGGCGGTTCGATTGGTAACTGAAAGGCAGAAATCTCCGGATTTTGAGGTTTCCGTAGTAGAAGTCAAAGTGGGAGATCCAAATTGAGACCAACCGCCATTCGAATTTTCGAAACTTGTAAAGGATATTGCATTGGGAAGTGTTGGTCGTGGATTCCCCAAAAAATCATCTGTCGGCGAGTAGGCTGAATCTCCAGCATCAATGGCGGGTGAATTATCAGATAATTGTAAGTTTAACTGACTGATGTCAACAGGGCCATTTACAACACTTGGAACGTTCACAAACTGAGGATTGAGATTGACAAAATTTGTTGCTGTTTGGTTCCCTGGGTATGCAACTGTCCCGTTTTGAAAAATATTATTTAATGCAACTTTTGTCCCATCATTTGAGGTAGAAGTATCTGGATTATCAATTCTGCTCAAACTCAGGGCTGCATAATTTCGTTCAAAAACAACTGAAAAGTCATCAATGTAGAAATCAGCTAAGCCTTCACTTTGTACAGGTCCCCTGACATATAAAAAGTCGCTTGACAACTGATGGGTATAGTCACCACTGATGAGGGTCCAATCATCTTGTGAAACAGTTTCAACACCACCAAACAAAGGCGATGAGATCGTATTTCCATTTACTGTTTTTCTGAGGGTTAATTGAACGTCTCCAGAAGAACTTCCCGCCACCAACTTTACCCAAACATATATCTTGTATTTCTGACCCACGTCCAAATCATATCCTAAATCCTCTAAATCAATTTTAGGACTCTGCCAATCGGCAGCACGTCCACTAATTAAAAGACTCTTACTACCAAAGTGTGATTCATTTGAGCTCAATGCAACGCTAGCAGGGCCCCAACTAGACCAACCTGCAGTTGATTCCTCAAAATCAAATGATGTAAGTTCATCAGAAACACTTTCTCTTGTTACAACTATATTGTTGACAATGGTCACTCCCTTAACTTTACGAGAGGTAATTCCAGCTACATTTTGACCACGATGCGTTGTATTTCCGTCTACAGCAGAAAGGTCTTGAAGAATTTCATGAACTCCGTTGTAATACATACTATTGTTTTGAATAATGGCAGAAGCACCTAAAGAATTATCAAAATTGATTCCATTTTTACCGTTGTTTATACAAACATTATTTTCAAATAAAAAGGTTCCATTGTAATTGTCATCGCTTCTTGTGACGTATAATCCCTGTCCATCCAAAATACTGTTGTAATTCGCAGTACCATAATTAGGATTGGTATTGCCTGAGTTATCAGGCAATTGGGTGACGTAAAAAGGAATGCGATTCCAGTTGTTATAAACTAAATTACCACGCATGACCATCTTGACATCTGTCCCATTGTCAACTTCCGAAGAAGCAATGGTTTCAGCAAAGACAACCGCAGATGAAGCCGAAGAGGTCCACCAAGTGGTGTTGTAAACTTCATTGTTTTCAATAGTAATGTGATCAGAGTCATTAAAGCGAATCCCAGAGCCCGCTGTGTCATGAACAATATTGTTGCGAATAATAATGTGATGGTGCGCGCCATATCCACCCCAAATGCCCTTTCCAGAAAAATAAGTATGGTTATAATTGATGTCATCATCAGGATCAGAAGCCGCTAAAACCTTATATTGTCTATCTGCGTAGGCTTCGGCATAAGTGATGGATGCACCAGGTCCGACCACTTCAAAACCTTCAATAATGATATAGTTCATATCATTTGAAATAACAATTCCACCCCTGCCATCAAATTGAATGATTGGGGCATGACCAGGATAATTTTTTAAAGTGATATAAGCCCCCGCTGTTCCGGACTTATTGATCGTCACAACATGATTGTTGTTCATGTTGGTATTTGTGGTAGTATCCACCGTTCCATAACCATCATTTTGATAGGTCCCATTCATGACAAAAATTGTATCCCCTGGATTGACCAATGAGATGGCCCTATTTATTGTCTCAAAGGGAGCTGTTTCAGAACCATTGTTGGAATCAGATCCAATGAGTGCAGACACGTAATAAAAATCATTGTTTTGTGAAAAAATCAGTCCTGAAAACATTAAAAAAACCAAGATTTTAATCTGTTTTAAAACTATTGTTTTCTGAAAATAATTAAATTTAAAAGTCATTCTATTTGGCTAATTATTAGTTTTATAAATTTAACTCTAGAACTTTTATTTACTTAGAATATTTGAGTAAAAGCCTATCAAATTTGAGGCGATAGTTCTATAAATGTAAAATCACAGCAGAAATATAGATTAATATCACTTCAATTTCAAGGGATCTTGGTTCACGAAATCTCGCATCACTTTCAATTTCTTGCTGTATTTGTCAACCAATGCTGCGTTTTCAGCACGTTTTGAAATGTCTATATTTTGCCTCAAATCGACCTTAAGGTCATAAAGCATATTTCCTAGGTATTCTTCGCCTTGAAAAAATTCTGTGTAAGAATAATTTTCATCCACTACAGCCTCGCCTTGCTTATAGCGGGTGTAAATTTCATCTTTTAAGTTAACCGATGGATTTTCCATCACAGTAGTTAAACTTTCTCCATGGATGTAATCAGGTGGTGTAATTCCTGTCAATTCGCAAAGGGTTGGATATACATCCACCAATTCAGTAAAAGAATCAGTTGTTTGATTTTTAGCATAACCCGGGGAGGAAATGATAAAAGGGATTTTTATGGCCTCATAAAAGGTACTGTGTTTACACCAAAACCCATGCTCCCCTAAAAAGAACCCATGATCGCTCCACAAGATAATGGTGGTATTGTCGCGCAATCCCATTGCGTCTAAACCATCAATTAAATCTCCAATCAAAGCATCCATATAACTCACGCTGGCATAATAGCCATGGACGAGATTTCTGGACATTTCATCACTTAATAAGCCTTTGCTAGGAATATCTAAATACATGTTTCTCAACTCCGCATTGTCATGTTGGGCATGCATGGCAATATAGGGTGAGTTTTCTGGCTGGTAGGGATTGTCGGCCAAAGGAACTTGGTTGTGATCGTACAGATCCCAATATTTTTTAGGTTGTATAAAAGGTAAGTGTGGAGACACATATCCAACCGCCATAAAAAAGGGCTTGCCTTCTGCTTTTAATGCTTTCATTTTATCCAAGGCTCTTTGAGTTACTTTGCCATCGTTATAGGCATAATCATCCACCTCTGGATACTCAAATGCAGGCCCCTTGCGACCATGCTCTCCAAATTCTCCATTACGCTTGCGCTCCTGGGCTTTGGGATCTTGGTAATCTGCTTGATGGGCCCCCCCATCATTATCAGACCAATATTCACCCGTATCGTTTGAATAGTGATATATTTTACCATAGGATATCGTTTCGTAACCATTTTCCATAAAAAGTTGATTCAGACTAATCGCGTTGGGCGTGTCTCTAGAGGCTCTTGAAGTATAATCGTTAAAGCGTTTTTGACTGGGGCGTATGCCAGTCATGATGCTCGCCCGACTCGCGCCACAAACTGCAATATTTGTGAAAGCATTGTTGAATTGAAGACCTTCCGAAGCCAATTTGTCAATATTAGGGGTAATCATTTGGGATTCGCCATAGGAATTGATTTTTGGCCTAAAATCATCCACAGAAATAAAAAGAATATTATGGTTTTTTGTACCAGCTTGTGCATTTGCAAAATAAGACGAAACTAGAAGGCCAAAACTAAGTAAAATGCGGTTTATTAATTTTTTCATAATACAATTAAATTTATTTTGTGGTTATAATATTAGAGGCCTTATAGCCAATGCGAATGGCGCGTGTGCTTATTTTTTCTTGGGGTTGTAACATAAGAGGCTTTGTGTAAAGCTGCCAGTAATCCGAACCAATGGCATCTGACAGCTGGTAACCAATAGAAGCCCCTTCTGTTGCACAGCTTAAGACAATGGTATTGTTCTGTTGCTGAATCTTTACGTCCGCCGTAACTGGTTGAATCATACCGGGCCAAAATTCGCGAATGATTTCACTTTCGGGTGTAAAGCCACGGTCTTGTATTGCTGATTGCCACTGACTAAGTTGAGTACTCATCTCCTTTAACTTTTCAGCATGGGCCGGGTCATTTGCTAAGTTATGGACCTCATATGGATCATTTTTTAGATCATAAAGTTCTTCCTGAGGCTTCGTTTTCATGAAAATATAGGCTGCATCACCCTCAAGCTTCCCTTCGGCATCCAATTCAATCAAATGCTTGTTCATCGGAATTTGTTCTCTATATCTGTTCCTGTAAATCAATGGCAGCTCCGGCATGAAATTCTTGATATAAACATAACGTCCATCCAAAACAGAACGCTGCATATCTGTAGATTCATCAAAGCGATCGGCTGAACCAAAAATATAATCTCTTGGCGCTTCTTCAAAAGGGCCTGCAAAAGCCTTACCGTCCATATATTTTGGTGGTTTTTGACCTGTCAAAGATAGTACTGTTGGGCCTAAATCCATTAGTGAAACCATGCGCGATTCGGTTTCACCTGCACGATAACCATTGGGGTAGCGGATGATTAATGGCACGTGAAGACCACTGTCTCCAACGGCTCTTTTTTGTCGCAAAAGATTACCGCCGTGATCGCTCCAGAAGAAAATAACTGAATTCTCCATAACACCATCAGCTTCAAGCTGATCTAACAAAACACCCACCTCTTTGTCCAAGGCTTCAATGTTTGAATATTTACGTGCAATCCCTTCTCGTACAATGGGGATATCGGCATAATAATCAGGAACTGCTACAGCCGATGGAGCGACCGTCATGGGTTTATCCTTACGCAGCCAAATCCGAGATTCATGCGTCGTGTAATAATTTTTGACATAGAAAAAAGGGCGTCCTTCAGGCGCATTTTTATAGGATCCGCCCCCATAGACGTCGTCCCAAGCCGTGAAAGGTGCATTGAACTGATAGTCACACTTGTTGTCATTGACACAATAATAGCCCTTGGCTCTTAGATACTCTGGAAATGGTTTTACATAAGCAGGAGGCACCACCTCATAATCTGGAACATTTTTCCCAGACTTGTCTAAAACCCCTTTGTCCTTTCTAAGCTTTATGTCTTCTGGCCATTTAAAATTATTATGGTCACCCGTTCGCATATTGTGCGCCCCCAAACGTGCAGGGTACATGCCGGTAATGATAGAAAAACGACTGGGCGCACAAACCCCAACCGTTGCATAAGCATTGGTGTATTTAACACCCTCATTCGCCAAACGGTCTATATTTGGGGTATGAACCGCTGTGTTATCATAAGCACTCAGAACTGGCCCCATATCTTCACAGCTGATCCAAACAACATTTAAAGGCTTTTTGGAAATCTGTTGCGCACAAGAGGATGTTGCAATAAGCAAAAGTCCAAAAAAGAAAAAGCGCTTAATCTGATTCATTTGTAAATATTTAATAATGTACTGGGATATAATCGCTTTCGCTTAATTTCCCCACTAAATCTTTTGAAACTTTGTTCCATTTTGAAACCCGGTCCAGGGGATGCAGCGTTGGTTTTATTAGAGGCATTTGCTCTCTCATTAAAAAGTCATTTTGTGATAGCATCCATTGCTTTAAGGCTTCCGAAAGTTCTTCTTTGATTAGAGATAAGTCATTGTTTTTAATCAAATTATTTTTCTGGTAAGGATCATTTTTTAAATCATATAATTCTTCAAAAGGAACATTTGGAAAAGATTCGGCACCAATTTTAATAAAAGCATTGACTGCTGCATTGTTTCCATAATTAGAGGCCACAACTTCCAAGGAATTGTAATTTCTTATAAACTTATAGCGCTTACCCCTGACGGCGCGGCTTGGAAAAATCTTACATGCTTGTATATTTTGCCTGGTGGAAATTGAATAAATATAATCGTGAACTGGCGCTTGGCTTCCTTTGAGCGTTGCTTGAAAACTTTTTCCATCTATATCACTTGGAATTTCAGCACCAATGATATCCAAGAAAGTCGGTAAAACATCTACAAAGTTTAACAAACTTTCTGAAACAGTGTTGGGCGCTACAACACCAGGCCATCGCACTACAAAAGGAACCCTGAGCCCCTGTTCTGCAACACCCCATTTACCGGAAATTCCGTGATCAGAAGCATAGATAAATATCGAATTTTCAACAAGATTGTTAGCTTTTACCATGTTTAATACAAGTTCTAGCTGTGTATTATCATCTTTGATATTTTGATAGTAACCCCGTTTAAAATTGGGGATATAACCTTTGTCGTAGGGCAGTTTAAAAATATCCTCATTTGAGTAACTTGAGTTTTTTGGATAGGGACCATGTGGAAAGTCGGAGGTGATAAATACACAAAAAGGCTTTTTGACGGTTTCCAAATAATTTTCAAGCTTATCTAAAGGTAAATAGCGGTGGTTGACTGATTTGAAATATTTAGACCACTTAAAAACAGAATTTGGTTTTACATGGCCCTTCCCTGCCAAGACGACATCATAGCCCTCAGCCTCCATGTATGTGATGACTGTTTTTAAATTGGGTTTAACTGCTAAGTGATTTGCCATACAACCATTTTTTACAGGGTGCATTCCAGTAAAAATTTGAGAACGACTGGGCGCACAAATGGCCTGAGAGGTATAAAAATTATTGAACCGCATGCCCTCCCTTGCGAGTGCATCCACCGCTGGGGTGTGCACTTTAGGATTACCATAAACCCCATAGTCCAATAAATCTTGGTCATCTGCTAAATAAAAAATAAAATTAGGCCTGGCTGTGTTTTCTTGCGCTTCAGATTTGAAGAAAACCGAAAAAGATAAAAAACAATACAGCAGTGTTATTTGAAAGTTTGATTTCATTAATTTTCTATTATGAGTTTAACAGCGCGTTGGCCTTTTTGTGTTGTTGATTTAAGAATGTAAAAACCGGGGGGCAAAAATTGTACATTAAGACTGAGATTTTTTGATGGCGGATATTTTTTTGTGAAAACTCTAGAACCATTGTACTGGAATATACTTATTTCATGCGATTCATAAAACGGGAAACGCAATTCTATTTGTGTTTTTGCAGGATTTGGAAAAACTAAAAGTTCAGAGGCTTGTTCAATTGGGATAACGGAATCTGAGCTCAAACTTGTGTCAATATTAAAAACCAAGCTGTGCAATGACATGGCATCCATTGACATGGTCATGGAATTTTCTTCTAAATCAATATTCGCTGTCGAAACACTCGTGAAATTTTCGTTATTGTTGTCTGAAGTGATGTAGTGCGCAACCGAAGTGGTGCCAAATGGAATTTCAACATCAAAATCACTTTGGTTGTTCTCTGTGTAAAGTTGTACCACAATTTTAGAATTATCAGGTGATTTAAAAGCTAAAACTTTTAAAGCGTCTCCGAAGGTCTCCGTATGAATTCTTTGATAGCCCTTTTTTACCAAATTTGTAAAATGCTTAAATACATAATAGCGTTTTGGTAATATGATATTGTTATTTAAGTCCCAAACAACCAGAGCTGAGGAAATATAATCATTTACTTCGCTGTTAAATTTTGTTTGTTCGTAAAATAAATGAAACATATAAGCAGTTAAACCGCCGTAATTGAAACCATCCATGATGCGCTCTATTGAATAACTAGCATCCAACATGTCAAAATCTGGACTTTTTAAATTACCTGCTTCTGTGACCCATATATCCTTATCCTGACTGACTGACTTTAAAGCAGTCCAATCCGGCGGAGTGAGATCTGGTTGGTAAGTATGAGTGGCAACTACATCTGTTGCATTGACAACATCGGGGTCTGTAAACATGGCATCGATATAATTTGTTGCAGATTTATTAGGGTCTGTTGAATTTACTCTATAATTTTCAGGAGAAATAATCTGGACATAGTCAATATTTTCTATTGTTAAACGTTGATCTAAATTTTTAATAATGGATGCCAACTGAGATGGCGGTGTATTCATAGATTCGTAAGAAACTTGAAAGTCAGGCTCGTTGGTCGGAGAAATTGCAGTGACATTGATATTGTAGCGCGAGGCCATACCTTT
This sequence comes from uncultured Flavobacteriaceae bacterium, assembly GCA_913031185.1. Lineage (GTDB taxonomy): Bacteria > Bacteroidota > Bacteroidia > Flavobacteriales > Flavobacteriaceae > UBA3537. The sequence continues at coordinate 34,833 of CAJWDI010000005.1, forward strand.
AATAAAGGCGACTAAGAATTCACTGTATTCATTTTCTCCACCTGAAACTAAGGTTCCACCGCCAGTGTGAGAGTTGTTAGTTTTTAACCAGGCCGGTGCGCTGTTGCAATTCCCAATAATATGATCAAATCCGTTGACACTCAAATTGAAGGCATTACCAAGCGCTTCTGCTACATAGCGAGATCTCCAATTGTTTGGATCGCTTTCATAACGCGTCCAGTCCAATGCAGCAGCATTGAGATTAAATGGGTTGTTATTGTCGTTGGGGTCTTCCAGGTCATGGTACACGAAAAAGCGAATCATATTGACTTCTAAATCTTGGAATGCATGGGTCTCAATTTGATTTCGCAATGAAGTGTTGAGTGCGTACAAATCCTCTGTTTTACGTTTGATCCCAGCGCCAAAACCATCAACCGTTTGATAGGTAATCGACTGGTTAAACGAGATTGGATTCCCTTCAACAACCTCCACCTCATCGAGAAAATAAGTCACACCGGCATCCATATACCAAAAACTCAATTTATTTAAATCTGCATTGGCTTCGACTGTAAAACTGTGGCTGTATTGTTGCCAGTCTTGAGAAATTGTTTTGTCGTTTCCTTGATAGCTTCCAGGAGCATCGGAGGCTTGAAATACAACCTTCATGGTCGCAGAACTTGAGCCACTCATTTTTGCCCAAAATCGGACGGTATAGGTCTGCCCTGCTTCAACTTGAAACAAATAATCACTTTTAGTTTTCACATGCCAGCCTCTTGTGCCCAGAGCAATGATTTGGCTTTTCTGGGCTTTGGTGCTGCCGCTAATCAGGTTTTCCGTTGCGATAGAATAATTGGCTTGACCATCTTCAATTTGATCGTTGGACCAATAACTAAAACTATTATCGGGGTCGGTAGTTTCAAAATTACCGTTTGCAAGGGGTAATTGATTTTGGGCATTCAATTTGAATGCCCAAAATATATTTAAAACCACTAAGAATTTATAAGACACGAAGTATTAATTTATTATCAGTTAATTAATTCGTTGGTGTTAACTTCTCTTGTTGGCAAAGGTAAAAACATCACCTGAGAAGGATCTTCGCTTAGCGTCAAATCTTTATTGTTGAAATTCATAGCTTGGCCATCTGACAATCTTCTGTTTGGTGTGATTGGATGCCAACTGCTGGGGTTATGAGGAATAATAATATGTTCTAAAAAATAATCAAAACCTCTGCGTCTATTATTATGTGCATCTTCTCCCTCTCCGAGCAGCTCATAGCGGTATTCCTTCATTATTTTGTGTCGGAAAGTCGTTTGATCTGCAACGGCATATTCTGAATTACTTAATCCAGAACGGTCCAAAACCTGTGTTACATAATTTAATGCATTGGCTGAATCTCCCAGTTCATTGGAAATTTCAGCTAACATTAGTAAAAGATCTGCATATCGGTATACAATAATGTTTTTACTATCATATTGATTGCTATGCGTAATGTCTTTATTAGCATATTTAAAAAGGTAAGGATGAGAATTTCCAAACCATCCTCTATTCCTTGAGGGATAAGTGCGAACCCAGTTACCGACGTTATTAGGGTTATTACCATTGTTCCTGTATTCACTCATATAAGTAGCACCCTCAAGCCTTGGATCTCCAGGATAAGTTGTAAGATGGTCGTCATAAAAATCTGCACCAACCGAAAACCAACCAAAGCATTGTCCTGGTTTGTATTGGTTGGGCGTGTAATTTCTTCCCATCTGCGAATTTGTTGCAATTTGACTGATCTGCAATTCAAAAATAGATTCTGTAGAATTTTCACCCTGTAAAGTAAACAAGGACGAGTAATCAGGAACCAGCTGATATTGGTCTAAGACTTGGATGGCTTGATCATGGGACATTTGCCAAAAATTAGAACCCAATAAATTATCTGGAATGATGTCATATGCAGTTGCATATTCATTGCTTGCCATTGTCATATAAACTTTGGCCAGCAGCATATTGGCAGCATATTTTTTAGGATAGTAATAGTCATAATCAATTTCTCCATCACCATTATAACCATCATACATCATATCAGCAGCCATTGTAGCATCTACAATAACTTGTGCATAAACCTCTTTTGCAGGCGTCAATGCATTCATTACGGCATCATGTGATGGCAAATCCAAAATTAATGGAACATCCCCAAATAAACGTACCAGCGAAAAATAAGACCAGGCTCTCACAAAACGGGCTTGACCAACCACCTCTTTAAAAAGTTTATCTGAAGCTGAGGTACCCTCAGGATCATAATCTTGAACATTGGCGATTAAAGCGTTCGCTCTAGCAATGGTTCTGTAAAAACCCAACCACGTTGCATCAGCATCACCATCATTGGCCTGAGGCTTTAATGATAACAAGTTTCTGTTATTTACATTATTTATATTTGGACCCTGTCTTCTTGTAACAAAAAAACCAGAAAAGCCATTCTGAACAAAAAGCCGTCTTTCTTGAGCTTGGTAACTTGCCAACCCCGCGTAAACTCCGTCCAAGGTTGCCAAAATAGACATTGGGTCATTGTAAGCATTTTCACCCAAAAAAGGAGGATCTTCGTCTAAGTCACAAGACGTAAATATGGCAAGGGCAAATAATAAGAATATTTTTAAATTTTTCATTTTAATCAATTTTAAAAGTTAAGATTTACTCCAATGGACATTGTTTTTGCATCAGGTGAGCCGTTCCAATCAACACCATTTCTAAGACCGTCGTAAGAAAAACTTGAGATCTCTGGATTGTAGCCACTGTAATTGGTCCATGTAAATAAATTTTGAGCGGTTACAAAGACATTAAAACGGCTGAAAAGGCTGGCATTTTCAACCGGGAAATCATAACCAACCGTAAGATTGTTAAGTCTCAAGAAACTTCCATCCTCAATAATCCGATCGGTAATGGCAGAGTCGCCAATGACATTATATCCAATCCTTGGATGTGTATTGGACTGCGCATCTGGTCGCCACGCATTGTAATAAGCATCTGAGCTGATATTCTGAAATTGACCGGTAGCATTACCAATAGTTAAAAGATTACCATTGGCTATATCGTTTCCATAAACTCCATTAAAAAGCATTGAAACATTAAATCTTTTATATCTAAAATTTAAATTTAAACCATATATATAGTCTGGATTTGGATTACCAATAAAGGTTCTATCGTCATCATTAATAACACCATCTCCATTTTGATCTATAATTCTTGGATCACCAGGCACTGCTCCGGATAATAAATCCGTATCTTCTGTTTGGTAAATCCCATTGGTTTCAAACCCATAAAAAAGACTGCTTTCTTCGCCCTCTACAAATACATTTGCGGGAGTACGGAAAATTTGACCGTTGGTGATTCTATTCCCTAAAAAGAATGAACGCTGTTGAGCTTCTCCGTCAATGTAAAAATCATCAACAGGGACGCCAAGAGATAAAATCTTAGTTCTATTAAATGCAATATTTCCTCCTACAGATAACGCAACATCATCAGTTGAAATTAAGTCAAAGTCCAAGCCAAGTTCTACTCCTTTATTAGAGATCTCTCCTCTGTTTAATTGCAAGTTCGTGTAACCACTAGATGATGGTATAGGAATGTTTTGAAGCAAATCCTTTGTGGTTTTGTCATATAAATCAAGTGTTCCTGAAATCTTTTCATTAAATAAAGAAAAGTCTACACCAAAATTAATTTGCTCAGTGGTCTCCCATGTCAGATTGGGATTGGCAATATTGTTGAGGATAATTGGAATACTGAGACCGTTACCTGGGTTACCATATTGTACGCCAGAACTGATCCCGTAATTCGAAATGGTCCCATAAGGACGTATGCCATGGTTTCCAATCTGTCCCCAACCGGCTCTGAGCTTTAAATTACTGATAAGATCAGAATTTTGAAGAAAGGGTTCATTAGTTACATTCCAAGCCAAAGCAAATGATGGAAAGAAACTATAGCGATTTTCAGATGAAAATTTAGAAACCCCATCGCGTCTAAAAGAAGCAGTAAGTACATACCGATTTTTAAAAGAATAGTTAAAACGCCCTAAAAAAGAAAATACCTGTTGCTTAGCATATAAATAAGTAAGCGGTGTGTCAATGACAGAACCTAAATAAGGTTGATCTGTTGTAAGGCCTAATGACACAAAATCTTGGACTGCATACACACTGTTTTGATTGTCTCTTACGTCGTAGGTAAGACCTAATGTAGCATTGATTCTGTGTTTCCTATTAAAGCTACGGTTGTATCTCAAAAGATTATTAACCTGATATGTTTTGGAGTCCAGCTCTGAGATCTGCAAAGCGCCATTGGCATTTCTTCCTGCAAAAGTCGTTAATCCAAAAAACCGCCTGCGGTTTTTAATCCTAACATTTCCGCCAGTTCTGAACTGATAGCTCAAGCCTTTGATTGGTAATTTATAGGTTAGAGTTACAGAGCCAATAAAACGTTTTTCTTTTGAAATGTCCGTAAAGTCATTGATAAAAGAATAAGGATTTGAAGCCTCTAAATCTTCAATAAAATTTTCACCAGCTACTGGAATAATTGGCCTAAAAACAAGTGTGCTTCGAACAAAGTTTGTATTTGCTGTACCAAGGAGATCACCTGAATTGGCAAAATCTGTTTCTGTAAAAAAGGCCGTAGCACGCGCTTGTAGTTTTAAATTTTTGTTTAAATCTTGATTTAAATTAATTCTTAAATCTCCTGACTTGACCCCAGAATTGGCAACAATTCCGCTTTCATCTCCAATCCCCCCAGAAATATAGTAATTTCCATTATCACTACCACCAGAGGCTGAAAATCCTAGCCTTTGACTGATGGTTTGCTCATATACAATACTTTGCCAGTCAAAGTATTCTAACGGGCCACCACTAGCATTAAGACCTGTTGCATAAACGTTACCACTATCATCTATTTCATAAGGATAATCTTGGGGTCCGTTATTAATTTCCCATGACTCGTTCTGATATTTTGCATAGCCAACGCCATCTAACATATCATATTTTTTTCGAATACTTCTAAAAGTAGTGGTATGAAATGCTTTGATTTTTACATTGCCTTTTTCCCCTTTTTTAGTTGTAATCAATACAACCCCGTTGGCGCCTCGAGAGCCATAAATAGCGGTCGCTGATGCATCTTTTAAAACTTCAATACTTTCAATATCTCTAGGGTTGATACCTGTGAGACCGTTTTGAACTTCTTGACCGTCATTTCCAAGACCTCCGGCATGTGCAACGTCCTCTCCAGCAGATGCAATAATAATGCCGTCGACAACATATAGCGGTTCGTTATTTCCTCTCAAGCTATTGGTGCCTCTAATTCTCACACTAACACCAGAACCTAGAGCACTGGAGTTTTGAGAAACCTGGACGCCAGCAGCTCGACCTTGTAGGAGCTGATCAACTCCAGTAGTTTGATTGGCTATATTTTCATCAACTTTAACTGAGCTGATAGAACCCGTTACATCTTTTTTTAGAACGGTACCATAACCAATAACAACAACTTCGTCTAATTCTGCAGTGTCTATTTCCATGGATAAATTAACGGTTGTCATCTCAGTGACATCTAACTCAATCGTTTGAAATCCAACATATGAAAAAACAAGTACTTGTTTTTTTGCAGCTTGAATAGTTATTGAAAATTCGCCATCAAAATTTGTGACAGCGCCTAAGTTATCTGTCCCTCTAACCTGGATTGTAACACCCGGAAGTGGTAATCCTTGGTCGTCATTGACTACCCCTGTGACTGTTTTAGATTGCGCAAAAATTGTCAGAGGTAATAACAAAATTGCAAATGTAATTATTAATTTGTTTTTCATTTGTGTATTATTGGTTGGTTAAAAAAATTAACTATCTTTAAAAATAGTAACATTTGAACATCATCAAACTTATCTAATTCGTTCCTCAGTTGATAAAACATATGGAGATAATCCTATGATTTTTGAAGCAAAAAAAAACAATTATGTAATAAATTTAGAAAATTATTTCTTTTAAAACGATATTTTTAAATCTCAATATTAACCAGTTCTAACGGCAACGATAATTAAATGCGTATCCATAATTTAGTAAAAATTTTAGTGTTTTTTACAGCGTGGAAAACCCCTTTTTTTGCACAACAATCCTATAACAATCTTAATTTTGAGTCTCTAACAGAAGAAATTAGCACCCGTGCCATTTCAACGATCATTAAAGACCACAAAGGCGTAATTTGGATTGGAACACAAGGCGACGGTCTGAGTTCGTACAATGGTTATGAATTTAAAAATTACAGGCATGAGTGGGATAAATCTGGGTCAATAAATCACTCCATTGTAAATACGATTTACATGGATTCCAAAAATAATCTTTGGGTGGGAACTGAAGAGGGTCTAAACCTTTACAATAGAAACTTAGACCAATTTATTCAAGTCTCGCTTGACAATGTAAACTCAAAAATAAAAGTAAAAGCTATTGAGGAGATAGAGGGGGGTAAAATACTTGTTGGCACCCACGGATTTGGAGTATTTGACGTTGATATTGAAACAAAAAAAAGCCAAAGCGTTGCATTTTCATTAGATAACAACCTCCCTGGATTTCAAGTTAACGACATAAAAACTACCCAGCGGGGTGCAGTATTGGTTGGGTCTAACAAAGGGCTATTAAAATATAATCCCCTTAGTAACGAACTTGATCATGCCAAATTCACCACCTTAAAGGACGCTGAAATCATTAAAAAAAGCATTCAATCCATATTAACCAACAAAGATGGTAGCGTCTGGTTGGGTACTGTTAACAATGGCTTAATTGAAATTTATACAACCCCAACAAATTATTATGAATTCAAAACTCATAAAATCACAGACAAGCGCATATTGGCTTTAGAATTAGATGCTTCTGGATCTATTTTTTGTGGTACAGAAAATGACGGCCTATTCATTATAAACAACCAAGGGGTTAAGTCACTAAAATACAATAGATCAAATACAAAGGGTATAAAATCCAACTCTGTCTGGTCGGTTTATATCGATGAAAGTGACAGGATATGGCTAGGCTACTTTAATCAGGGAATTGATATTTTTGATCCCGAAAAACAACGTTTCAAATCGATTGAAAGCATTCCTAATAAAGACCAATCTTTGTTCTCAAAATCTGTGACGTCTATCGCACAAGATAAAAAAAACCGTTTATGGTTTGGTATTGCCGATGGTGGTATTGATGTATATGACCCCAAAAAACAAACATTTATCCATCTATTAGAAACCAAAAACCCCCTGGCGGCTGGTCTCACCAGTGCTGATGTGGTGACGGTTTTCATAGACAGCAAAAATAATACCTGGGTGGGGACTTGGAACTCTGGCCTTTTCTGCTTAAAAGATGGAAGTAATAAATTTAAAAACATTCAAATTAACAACAGCGGGGGTGTCTTAAAATCAAACCGAATCATGTCGTTTGCTGAGGACTCTAAAGGCAACATATGGATTGGTAGTTTTTTAAGTGGATTATATTCATACAATTCGGAGCAAAGCAAACTGATACATCATCAAGAACCAGCGCTGAAAGATCAATACATTGATTCGAAAAATATCCGAAAAGTTTTGGTGGATATTGATGATAATATTTGGCTGGGGACACGAACTGGATTGTATAAGCTCTCAAATATGACTAAAAATCCAAGGGTTGAGTCGTATAATGATATATTGAACAAAAGCTTAAAAAACAATGCTAATTTTGATGTCGTTTCGTCACTTTTTGAAGACTATAAAAAAAATATATGGGTCGGAACTGATGGGTATGGGTTGTGCCTACTAAATCCAAAAGACAAATCCGTAAAATGGTTTAGCAGAACAAACAATTTCTCACATCAATCCATTTCATCAATTGTTCAAACCGAAAAAAACAGGATTTGGATTACGGGAAATGAAGGGATCTCTAAATTTGATATCATAAAAAACAACTTCACAAATTATAACATACAAGATGGTCTTTTAGCAAACAACTTCAACAAAAATTCTGTACATTTTTCAGATGATGGCATCATCTATTTTGGTTGCTACAAGGGTGTGAATTTTTTCAATCCCAAGAGCATTACTTCCAGTACGACTACACCAAGGGTTTTTCTTTCAGATTTTAAATTGGCAAATAAAAGCATTAAGCCAGGACAAGACCATAGCCCCTTAGAAAAAGTCATTGGTGAAACTTCAAAATTAGCACTCAATTACAACAAAAGTTTATTTACAATCGATTTTTATGGATTGAGTTATACACGTTCCAAAAACATTGTATATGCCTACTACTTGGAGGGATTTGAGAACGATTGGAACTATGTTGGAAATACAAGAAACGCAACCTATACCAACATTCCGCCAGGCAACTATAAATTTAAAGTCAAAGCGGCAAATTCAGATGGTATTTGGAACACTTCACCTACCATTTTAGAAATTAGAGTCACAGCACCTTGGTGGGAAACAAATTTAGCCACATTTATCTTTTTCTCGATTTTTATGGGAATTATAATTACATTTTACAGGTTTTTAAACGTTCGAATCAAAGAACGTCTGGAAATTAAAAGAGCCCGTGAGGAGCGCAAACAGATTGAGGGTTTAAATGCTAAAAAAATTCAATTTTTTACCAATATTTCCCACGAATTTCGAACCCCCTTAACATTAATTTTAAACCCCCTAGAAGATATTATTAAAAACAAAAACTTGAACCTACCAGAGATAATCCAAGAAAAACATAAAATTATTCATAAAAACTCTAAGCGTTTGTCACGTTTGATTGACGAGTTAATGGATTTTAGAAAACTACAGTTCAGTAAAATCGAACTCAATGTTTCAAAATTCGATTTAATTATTTTCATCAACGAAGTTGCCAGCCACTTTGAAGAAGAAGCATTACAAAGAAATATTGTTTTATCTGTTGAGCACAGTTCAGATGAAATTAATGTTTGGGCAGACCCTTCAATGCTGGAAAAAATTATTTTCAATTTACTTTCGAATGCGTTTAAAGCGACAAAAGATAACGGCGTTGTTACGCTAAAAGTACAAGAAACATCGGAGCCTATTGAGTTTCCACTCATTAAAAATTCCAATAAAAATATGGGAGTTACCATAAGTATTTCGGACAGTGGAATTGGAATCAAGGAAGAAAATCTAAAGAAGATATTTTCAAGGTTCTATCAGGTTAATGAAATGGATAAACAATATTACGGAGGGACTGGAATTGGCCTAGAAGTGGTAAAGAGTTTTGTTGATTTACACAAAGGAAATATTGAGGTGAAAAGTAAAAAAAATGTAGGAACAGTCTTCACTATTTCACTACCCAAAGGCAAAGCCCATTTTAATATCAAATTTCCAGAAAAAGAATTGAATATTAATAATCCTAATTTTAAACAAATCAATGCCAATACTTCACAAAAAGATGAGACCTCAAAATTAAATACCAAAAAAACTATTCTTGTTGTTGAAGATAATATTGAACTGCGAAATTATGTTAAAAATGAACTGCATCAAGAATACAAAATAAAAACAGCAGAAAACGGAAAAGAAGGACTTGAAAAAGCTTTAAAGTTTGTGCCAGATCTTATCATCACGGATATCATGATGCCTGTTATGGATGGTTTAGAATTTTGTGAAAAAGTAAAAACAAATTTAAAAATAAGCCACATTCCGCTTTTGATGATGACCGCCAAAGGCATGCAAATTGATAAAATCAAAGGCATCGATAAGGGCGCTGATGCGTATGTTACAAAACCATTTAATATGGAGCTACTCAAGTCCCAGATAAAACAACTCATCTCGAGCCGACAGATTCTTTTTAATAAATATTTTAACGGCTTAAAAAATCAAGAGCTATCCCAAACCACCTCTTTAGACAAACAATTTATTACCAATATTTTAGACTACATCAACAAAAATATTAGCGATTCTAACTTGGGTGTTGAAAACTTAGCTGAAGAGCTCTTACTAAGCCGCAGTAAATTGTACAGAAAAATTAAAGCCTTAACTGGATTTACCGCTACGGAATTTATAAGAAGTGTAAAATTAGAAAAAGCGAAAGAGCTTCTATTAAAAACAGAATTCACCGTTAGTGAGATTAGCTACAAAGTTGGGTTTTCTTCCCCATCCTATTTCACAAAGTGTTTTAAAAATCATTTTGGAATGATACCTAAACAAATCAGAGAATCAAATAATTCTTAATCAATAATGAATTTGTTTGTAATTTCAATTCCATTATCAAATTCAGCCTTAATAAAATACAAGCCTTTTGAAAACTGCCCTATATAAATTTGGTTGGGCCGTTTCTTCTCAAATACCAATTCTCCCAAAATATTGTAAAGCTTTACATTATTAATATTTAAATCTGATTTAAAGAACAGAAAATCTTTTACTGGATTAGGAAATAATATCAATTTAGGGAGAGGGCCATATGAAGATAAACCTAGAGAGGTGTCTTCAACTTGGATACTAAAATTGTCTAATATATAGGTCCCTACATCCGCCCCTAACAATGCCTGAAGCTGAACTGAAGAGGTTCCTTGTGGAGCCTCATATTCAAATTCATAGTACTGAAAGTTAGTTGATAGTTGAAAAATCTCAGAGGGTACATAAGTTGTGGTCCCATTGACTTGAGATTTAAATCTCAACCTAAAGGAAATCCCGGGCTGAAATGCTCTAACGTAACACCCAACGGTTAGTTTTTTATCGCTTAAATCTTCTTCATAAACCACATTACTCAAAAGCACCCTATTGTAATTCTGTGACGAAGTTACGTCAACTCTAGCAGCTGTTGACCCTGAAAATACAGAGGCTGTGGCTGCAGAAAAAGTAGCTGCAGCATTACCTTGAACAGACAAACTCCAATTGTTAGAATAGCCACATTCAAAGTCGGGGTTTTTAATAATATCTGCGGACGAGGGACCATAACACTCTGGCCAATCTCCATCAGCTAACAGGGCCTCTTTTACATCTTCAACCCAAGTTCCAGAAATGACATTATTGATCTGTGGATTGTCAGTTCGTAAATGAATGGATTTTGTGGATTTATTTCCTGCACACCAAGCTGAAAAAGAAAAACCTCTATTGATGGCTTGTTCTGCCAAATAGCGGTGGTATTCAACACGCGAAGCATTTTCAGGGCCATTGAAAGCACCACTTACTCCTGTCTCATAATTAATTCCATCTGCATTGTCTGCTGCAAATTCTCCTAAAGTTACAGGAATATTATTAGCTTCAGACCATTGTCTGACCGAATTAAAATGGTTGTTAATTGTATTTTTATCGGCATTACTGCCCCAAGTGTAATTAGTATATTGCTCTCTTGATGAGGCTGTGAAATTAAAAGGTTGATAATAATGAAATGAGGCAATTAAGTAAGGATCGCTATTTAAAACCTGATCACCTATAGTTGTTGGCGCTTGGTAGGATGTAGAAGTCCCACCTGTTATAATGATGGAGCGTGTACTGTTATTACCGCCCGTAGATCTAATGGCCTCAATAATCATTGCGTTAAGGGCGTTCATTTCTGCAGCACTGACTTCAAAATAAGGCTCGTTTACAACCTCAAATATGAGTTGTTCGGGATGGTTGACAAAACGATTTGCGATTTGAATCCAAATGGATTTAAATTTCATTAAATCGGCAGCACGTTTGGCAGAACTGGGTGAGGTGTACACATCAGTGTTTGAAGCATTAAAAGTATCTAAAAATTCAGATTTAAGTTGAGCTCCGTGAAAGTCAATCACGGTATAAAGACCTTGATTTAAAGACCAGTCAACTACGGTCTCAACGCGGTTCAAATAGGATGGATTGACAGAAAAATCTGCGATACTACCATTGTATTGGTTGGAGGTATTTGGGTTAGCGGACCAATTTGAGGTTATCCCTGAAGTTCTCGATCCAAAAAAATCTGCAGGGATTCTAACATTTGAAAAGCCTGCATTGGCAACATCTATAAAATATTGCTCGTATATAATTGGTGCCCAATTGCCCTCGGTTGGGGCACTCAAAGTATTTCCAATGTTTAATCCTCTACCCATGGACTCGACGACTTCCCAAGCAGACATTTGGGTAAAACCAATACTGGTACCCAAAAAATAATAAACTAAAAAAAATAATTTAAATCTCATGATATATTAAAATAAAGAGGAGGCCGTGGCCTCCTCAGTGTGTAAAAGTTAAATATAATTACTTCTTGAAACTTTCACGCTCAAGTTTGGTGATTTTACCAACCTGCTCTTTACTAAAAACAGTCATTAACTTTTTACGCGTTTCAATAAAAGCAGTACGGTATACTTGTTTTTTCTCATCCTGCGATAAGTCTTTACCTCTAATTTTCTTTGTATTCGAAACGTACTTATTGTAAAGGGTTTCTTTTAGAAATTCTACATTGGCTTCAGATAAATCCATATTTGAGGAAATATATTCAACTGCAGTTGCAACACGTTTTGAAGCAAACTTATTTTCTTGAGCTTCAGCAATAAAAGTGAACATTACGAGCGCACAGGTGATGATTATTTTTTTCATTTTTTTTAAAATTAGATAGATGATTATTTTATTCAATTATAAACTTTCGAGTGGCCTTACCACCATTGTTGTGTTCTGTTTTCAAAATGTATAATCCCGGCGTTAGAGAGGATAGGTTTACAGCCCTAGCAGCGCCACTTTGACGTAAAACTTCCTGCCCTAGTACATTTAGAACACGAAGCGTTCTAACAGCAGAGGCACTTTGGATATTAAGGATATCTTTCGCCGGGTTTGGAAATACTTTTAATTTTTGTTCCAAAGAAAACTGGTTCACAGACAGGGGTGTTTGTGAAAATAAAATTTGATCAATCTTCAATTCTCCTCCAGTTACCAATGGTGGAAGAAAATTACCTTCATCATCAGTTCCCCCTGGTTCAATAATTTGAAACCCAAAATCATTTTTTAAACCACTCCAACTCGCAGTTTCAGACATGTCAAAGTCTAGAATTTGAGAATCCGTTGTATTTGGACTCATGTTGGCAGCCACAAAAGTATTTTCTCCTTCTGAGTCGGGTGAAACAACTGTCATGCGCGATTTGGTTGAGTTATTTTCTGAAACGATAATTCTAACGTATTTATATAGGTCTGCATTGACCGCGTATAGTTCCGTTTTGTTTAACCTCGAGTAGGAACTTGGAGACATATCAAGTACAAGTTGGCCAGCAGATTGCGAAACTGTAACACCATTTGCTCCAATAAAGCCTTCCGTACCATTTTCGAAAGTATAATCGTGTTTTTCTATTAAAATTGGAGCAGTAGAAAATAAAATACGATCAATCTTTAATTCTCCACCAGAATCCACGACAGTTGGTACACCATTTTGATCAAACTCTTGCTCGATGACTTGGAAGAAGAAATTATTTTTTAAACCAGTCCAATTGGATACTGCGGACAAATCATATTGTAAAATTTGAGTCGAAGTTGTGTTTGGATTCATGTTGGAACCCACTGATAGGTTACCGGCTTCGCCCGGAGCTACCAAATTTATTCTTGTCTTTGGTGAATTGTTCTCTGATACATAAAATGTAGCGTATTTATAAACATCTGCATCTACTTCATAAACCCCCGATTGTTCTACTTTTGGGTACAGGTTGGATCCCATGTCCAACACAAGCTGGCCTGCAGATTGTGAGGCGGTAGTACCATTTCTTCCAACAAAACCTTCTGTATCCTCGTCAAAATTATAGTCAACACGCTGTATTGCTGGAACCGAGGATATAAATTCAATTTTTTGTATGGTCAGCGAACCGGCCTCAGTCACCCAATCATTTGCATTGGAACCACTGTCTTTTAAAAACTGAAGTCTGAAG